>JAIDUB010000076.1 GCA_029060405.1 Duncaniella sp.
AGGATGATTATGGAGCGAGGGTAGTTGACTCCCGCTGCAATGGCTATACGGAGCTATTGCGCGGAGACTACCGGAGCACTGTTTAAGATTACCATTTTGCTTTTCCCGGAAACGGTGCAAAGCACCGTCCCTACTTTGAGGGGCGGATTTTGTATTGCTATAGTTCTGAAGCGAAGTAGGTTTTAGGAATTATGCACACCGGAGACGATTTTGTAGAGCCTGTTTTACCGCCTATTTTTGGGAATTTCATGCGAACTATAGTTTTGGGGATATTTGGGGGGTGTAGTTACTAATTTTTTATGAAATTTGTGAAATTTGTAATAATTTCCAAGTTGTAATTGTGATTAATCAATAGATTTTTATTAATTTTGCGACTTAATTCTGATTTTTAAATCATTATCAAATTCTTATAAAAATGAAAAAGTTTTACTTGCTTGGTGGAATGGCTGCAGCTACAGCATTGATTGCAGCGGCTGCTACTTACTCCACCACTTCTAATCTTAACGATGCGACACCTCAAGCTGACGAATCGGCTGCCGCAACAGTACCCTACTATAGCGCAGCTGCCGCAACTTCCTCACAGATCGCCGAAGGATGGACTGTGATTAACGCTAATGGCGACAATAAGACATTTGAGCCGGCAAGTGAGTACTCAAGCCCTACGGGTACTGCTATGAAAATCGGGTGGTCGGCAAAAGGTGTTCCTCAAGATGATTATCTTATAGCTCCCGCAGTGCATCTTACTGCCGGAACAGAGTATAAGGTCGGTTATACATGGAAGACCGCTAGCGGTAAAGAAAATGTAACATACTATATGTCACAATCAGTTTCGCCTGAAGATATCAAGGCAACTCAGCCTATCAGCGATTATGAAGAGTATAGTAACTCCACTTATACCAAAAACTGGGCCACATTCACTCCTTCAGAAGATGGCGACTATCATTTCGTGGTTTATGTTCATTCTGAAGGTGACAGATATACTGTATATTTCGCCGATCTCACAATCGTAGAAAATAAGTTTACACCTGCTTCTGCAACCGGCCTCAAGGCAACGCCCGGTGCTAACCGCGAGCTCTCGTGCAAGCTGGAGTGGACTCTCCCCACTACCGATGTGTTTGGCGAGGCACTTCCTGAAGACAAGCCTGTTTCGGCAGTGAAAGTGTATCGTGATGGTGACGAGATTGAGAATGCCAATCTTGATGCTACCGCTACTGAGTTCACCGATACTGAGGAAAACGGCCTTACTTCGGGTTATCATGTATATGGTGTCAAGGTTGTGGCCGGTGGAGTAGAGAGCGCACTCGCAGAGGTTGGCCCGACAGCCTACGTTGGTCCGATCGCACCTTTTGATCTTCCTGCAACGTTTGCGATAAATTCGGCTGATAACTATGATCTGTGGACTAAAGTCAACGACTCAAAAACATGGACATATGATTCGTCATACGGGGCAAAATATGCTGTTGCAAATAATTCCGCAATAGATAACTGGCTGATAACCCCCCCTTAACTATTGTAGAGGACGGTTACTACCGCATTACTGTTACAGCATTCTCTACCACGACTGATGAGACATCATTTGAGATATGTCTGCTAAGCTCGACCGATACCGAGACTGCTGAAAAGATTGTGGTTAATGATAACTGGAGTCTAGGTCAGGCCTACGCAAGTTCATCTTCAGTCAAGCCGGTGGTATCATTTGATTTCAAATTGTCAGATTCCGCAGGAACCTATTATGTGGGCTTCCACAATAAGTCGGAAAAATCAAGCTACGCTTCATTATATTTCATGAATGTGAGCGTAGAGAAAACTTCGTTTGTGCCTTCGCCTGTGGAAAATGTTACCGCCGTGCCTGCCGCAGATTATTCCAATGCAATTGAAGTAAGCTGGGAAAATCCCACCACAAGCCTTACCGGTGATGAAATCAACACTGCTGATTATCAGATTGAGATTTATCTGAATGATTCTGAAACTCCCGCCGCTACGGTCGACGGAGACCAGACCTCGGCTTCAGTTGCTGTGGATGCCCCCGGAATCTACACCGTTACTGTCAAGTCAGTATCTACTGACGAAGACCATGCTACAGCTCCCAATCCTTCTGCAGTTACCACCGCATGGGTAGGCTCACATGTGGTCTCCGTGCCTTATACTACCCAATTTACTCAGGACGATCCTACTGTCGCTATATGGGAAATGGTTGACGGTAATAATGACGGCATAACATTCAGTCACTATGCTAATACATATAGCCACTATATGGAATTCTCCAAGAGCACAAATGTGTACAAGGACTATCTTCTTTCTCCTCACATGGTGCTTGCTCCCGGATTTTATCAGGCTACTATAGAGCAAAACGGATCATCTTCAACTTCTGCTACCCCTGTATTCGGTGTGATAAAGGCCGGTACATTTGATGTAGACAATATCGAAATGCTTTCGTCTGTTGAAATCAATCTGAACTCTTACTCAGTTACAAGCGATCTGATTTTCGAAGTTAAGGAAGAGGGCGCTTTCCAGATTGTATACGGTCTTGATCAGACTTTCACTTCCAACTATTCAAGCCTGAAAGTAAACAAACTTACAGTTCAGGTTACCGAGGTGCTCCCCGGTGATGTCACAGAGCTGACAGCTACCATCTCGGGCGACAATAATGATACCGTTGAGCTTAGCTGGATAAACCCCGCTACGATGTACAACTCTGAAATCCCCATGTCGTCGATTGATAAGATTGTGATCCTTCGCGACAACGAAGAACTCGCCACTCTTACCGAAGATCTTCTTCCCGGTGAAGCAGGAGGTTATTCCGATACCGAAGTTCCCGGCGGTACGCACACTTATACCGTGAAGGTGCTCGACGCCGAAGGTAAGGCTCATGACGGTAACTTCCCTGCTATCACAACTGATTGGGTCGGTGGCGGACAGTCAGCACCCGTTCATCTCAAGACCGGTGACGGAGAATTCCCCGGATGGTCATTCTTTGATGCCGATGGAAATCATAACAGTAATTCAGGCATGTATACATGGAAGTACTCCATGAAAAAGTATATGATTGAAGGAGTGAATTTTGCCAATGATGACTATATCGTGTCGTCGCCCATAAAACTTAACGAGAACGAGATCTACGAAGTCACTTATTTCATGTCGTCGCCCTCGGGTGATAATCCCTCAGATATGGATATGGATGTGAAGATCGGTTCGCCCACCGACGAGCCCACCGCTTATACTACGGTTCACACCATTACCCTCCCTGCCGCACTTGGATTTAAGAACCATTCCTTCTACCTCGCAATAGGTAATCCCGATGAAAGCGAGCAGCAGTCGGCTCTCCGTCGTGTGTTGGCAAAGGCCGATGATGCCACTTCCGCAGCTGACCTTTACGCTCAGGCAGCCAAAATTCCCGCTGCCGGAGATTTCAAGGTTGCGCTCCATGCTAAAGATAAGGGTGGTGTCCAGATGACAGAGTTCCACTTTGCCAAAGTCGCTGACTATGATCCCGGTTCGACCACATCGATCGATAACGTAAACGTTAATGGTGTAGTATTCGAAGGAAGTACGGTATATTTCGACGGACAGGCGGATGTAACTGTTTATGATCTGACCGGAACAGTTATAGAATACGCAGCAGATGCCAAAGGTAAATATACTTTTGACGGTATCAATACCGGATGCTATATTGTCAAGGTTGTTTCTGCATCTGCAACCCACACACTTAAAGTTGTAGTTAAGTGACTTTGCTGATATAGTCACATATATTTCGTATAATAAGAAACGGACGGCAAGCCGCACATGCGGCAAGCCGGTCCGTTTTTTGAGGAATTAAGTAATACAATAAAAAATGAACAATATACTGAAAAGTGTTTTCGCAATCGCAGCCTTGGGAACTGGCCTTTTTCAAGTATGGGGAGCCGGGCCGGCAGAACTACGCAAAGCACCTGATGCGTTGACTCCTCCCGAACCCGCCACGATGCTGTGCGGTATCATGGTCAGCAACGACGACTGGACATCGACTGACGATGCCGGTGTATACACAATCGAGGTGAAGCCTGATGGAGAAGTCAAGTGTATTTATAAGTCGGCCGATATGGCCAATACGGCAGCCGCCCTTCTCCATAACAATATTATGTATACGGTTACCGCTTCTCTTAGCGGCTGTTACTATAACCAGTATTCTTCTACAGACTGGAAACGTACATCCCATCAAGCCATCGACGAAATTAATGTTCCGTCGGATCTTACATACGATCCTGTAAGCGGCAAGACAATAGGAGGTTTCTGGGACAGTGATTATGGCGGTTATTCGATAGTTGCATCGTTCGGTCTTGGCGATGCAGAACATAAAGCCCTTACCGGATACTGGGATGAGCGCGATTTCTTCGCTTTTGCAGCAACTCCCGAAGGTACCGTTTACTCGCTTTACGGTTCGTTTAATTATCTTGTGAAGGTCAATGTGAACAACCGTAACGCTTCCACACCCATCGTGGAGCGAATCAAGAGCACGGGACTTAATCCGGAATATAACATGATCGCCGGAAAGGTAGGATCTATGACCTACGACGAGGCAAACAAACGACTGCTCGCAATCATTCCTCAAGAAGACGGGTGGGGTGAGAATAAGAAGAACTGGACCTCGCTGGTAGAAATCAATCCCGAGACCGGAGTTGCAACCGAGATTCGTCAGATGCCCGGTAATGCTTGCTTTGCCGGTATATACGTGATGGAAGCCGTTACAGATCCCATGGCTCCGGCTTCGGCGACCGGACTCGCTGTGGTACCGAATGTCGTGGATCCGCTGAGTGCCACGGTTAGTTTCTCGATTCCCGCAGTTACATTCGGGGGCGCTCCTCTTACCGGGCAAGTGATGGCGATCGTTGAAGTAAACGGAGCGGTAAGCGTACACGGATATTACAATGCAGGCGACAAGGTCGAGATTCCCATAGCTCTTACCGAGGGTGACAATACTGTAAAGGTTACTCTCGCAACCGATACCTTGCGCGGAGAACCGGTGGAAAAGACAATTTTCGCCGGGGAAGATGCACCACTTGATGTAACCAATGTGCGCGTCAATATTGAAGGAGGAATCGCGAAGATCGACTGGGAGGCACCTGCAGGTGGTGCCAACGGAGGCTCGATTATTCCGGCCAACATCACATATGTCGTGACACGTATGCCCGACAACAAGGTAATTGCTGAAGGAATTGCGGCAACCTCGGTTACCGACAATGATTTACCTGCCACCGCGCGGTCGATATACTATACGGTAAAAGCACGTAATTCAAAGGGTGAATCCAATGCTGTAGAGTCAAATCGGGTGCCTGCATCGGGAGCATTCGGAATACCGTTTACTGAGACGTTTGATTCAGCCGACGATTTTGCCCTGTGGACGGTGATAGATCCTAATGGAGGACCGACGTGGAGCTATAATGACGGTCAGGCCGATTATCTGAATAATCCCGGCCTTGTTGCCGGAGATGACTGGCTTATCAGTCCGGCCATCAATCTTGAAGCCGGAAAGTCATATAAATTGCGCTATGAGTATCGCACCGGAGGTTATCAGAAAGCAGAGAGCTTCGAGATCAAAGCCGGAACCTCTCTGTTGCCCGAAGCTATGACTGTGGAAGTGGCCGCTCACAACGGGGTAACCAATACAAAATATACAGCGGCAGAAGTTTCGTTTAAAGCATCGGAGACCGGGAAATGGTACATAGGAATCCATTATACAGGTCCGGCGGAGAACTATCGTCTGATGATAGATAATGTCACGCTTACCGAATTTGACGGCAGAGTTCCCGCCACAGTCAGCGACCTTTCAGTATCGCCGAAAAATCCGGGCTCTCTCGATGTGTCGGTCGCATTTACCGTGCCGACACTTGATGCTGACGGAAACGAACTTGCAAGTGTGTCAAAAGCCGAGCTTTACCGTGAGGATATTTCCGCGACCACTCCGGTTAAGGTTTTTGACGGGATTGCGCCCGGCGAAACACTCTCCTATGATGATACTGTGGACAAAGCCGGTAAGTATACATACATAGCCAAGGTTTATAACGCAAACGAATGCGGTGTGGCAGCCTCAGTGACAGCGTTTATAGGAGAGGATAGACCCGCCGCACCCTCATCGCTCATTGTTACTGAGGATGGAGAGCATCCGGTAGTGAGCTGGGTTGCGCCCGCGACAGGTGATAACGGCGGATGGATTGATCCCTCGAAGTTATCATATCTTGTATATCGCAATGGTGTGAAGGTTGCCGAGGACGTTAAGGAAACAACATTCACGGATGTTGCCTATAAAACGCCTTCTGACCGGCAGGATGCAATTACATATATCGTAATCTCATGCTACTCAGGAGTCTCGTCACGTGGAGCTCAGACTGATGCGACGGTTGTAGGTGCGCCTTATAAGGCTCCCGTCAATGAAACATTCCCCGAAGCTGGAATGAATTACTACCCATGGCTGACACAAAGTTTCATGTCGCCCACAAATGCATGGACACTTGAAACGTCAGGTATAAGTCCTGTTGTGGCTGACCACAGCGGTGACAGAGGTGTTGCTTGCTTCCATGCGGTAGGTGAGCAGAAGGGAGTCGTTTCCTACTATTATTCTCCCAAATTTGATATTTCAGAACTGGATTCACCGGTGTTGTCGTTTTATATGTATCACACTCCGTCGGTGGAAGGCGACGGCTTCATGCAGGTATTGCTTTCAACCGGGGGCGGAGAGTTTACCGAAACCGGTAAGCCTTTCGCCCGAACCGATGCTGAAGCTGATGGCTGGGTGCGTCACATTATCGATCTTTCCTCCCATAAAGGATCGAAAGATCTGCGTGTGGGATTTGCCGGTACAGGCGATGGAGCAGCCAATATATTTATCGACGATATTCAGATCATGAATATACTGCAGCGTGATGCAGCTATCGCTTCTTTCAAAGCACCCATCCGCGTGGCCGCAGGGCAGAAATTTGTTGTGGAAGCAGCGATTGAAAATATCGGTCTCGAAGATCTCAGCGGACTCTCACTCACCGTATATGACGGTAGTGAGCCTGTCGCATCAAAGACCGATATAGAAGTTGCAGCTAACTCTAATGTGGAAATGGAATTCGAAATGGAGTTTGCCACCCCCGGAGTTAGGACTCTCAAAGCTGTCATCGCCGATGATGCGGGCGAGGATAACAATATCGCTGAATCACAAGTCAATGTTGTTACACCGGTGCTTCCGGCTGTTACGGATCTTAAGGCGACTGTGGCTGACGGTAAGGTGACCTTAAGCTGGCAGTCTCCTGAAGAACGGGGTGCCGTAACCGATGATGTGGAATCCTACACCGATTGGGCAATTGCCGGTATAGGTGAATGGACGATGCATGACGGAGATTATTCTCCCACGGTTTATATCAACAAGGATCTGGGACAGTATCCCAATGCCACTGACCGTAAAGCCTTCCAAGTATGTAATGCATCGACTCTCGGTATCGACATATGGGATGAGGGCAAGCCCCATTCCGGAAACAAAATGTTTATGGCTGTGGCCTCGGTAGGTTATGTTAATAACGACTGGCTCATATCTCCGCGACTCAACGGTGCCCGACAGTGGGTGTCATTCTACGCACGTTCGTTTACTTTGCAGAATATTGCACCTGAGCGCATGAGAGTTTGGTATTCAACTTCTGATACTGATCCCGTAAATTTCGTGGAACTGACCACTAATCCAATTGAACTCGGGGGAACATGGCTTGAATATCGCTTCATGCTTCCGGAGGGTGCGAGATATTTCGCTATCAACTGTGTTAGTGACGATTCATTTGCTATGTTTGTCGACGACATCACCTTTAATGACATGTCGGTTCCCGACTGGACTCTTACCGGTTATGAAGTGATGCACAACGGAGAGACTGTGGCTACTGTCACCGAACCTGAATTCTCCCACATCAGTGCCGGCGGTAAATATACAGTCCGTCCCGTATTTGAACAGGGTGTCGGCGAATATTGCGAACCGATTGAGGTGGCTACATCTGCACTGTCAGAGTTATCATCGCAGGTGAGCGTTGAGGCTGTCGACGGCGCGATAGTTGTGAATGGGTATTCCGGTCATGTAATTGTCACAAATGTGATCGGCCAAACATTTATAGCCGATGCCGGTACAATTAATGTGGCGCCGGGTGTATACCTTGTCACGGTTGAATCAAAGACCGTAAAAATCATCGTAAAATAACGATAGTATAATACATTATGACGAGGGGCTGTGTTTAGAAATAACCGCAGCCTCTCTTTTATTTGTGTTCAGGCAGGAAATCATGCTGCGCAGGCGCCGGGAGATGAAGGTATCTCGGGGTTTTGTTCATGATTTCCGATTCTCTATAAAAAGAGGCTGTGTCAAAAATCAAATAGCGCCCGTGGGCGCTGAATTTCTTCGCAAAGCGAAGCGACAAGTCGATTATTCGTAACCGGCGCCGCCATAGCTCAGCGAAGGCGTCGCCGGTTATCTGATACTTAAGCAAAGGCGTCCGCAAGGGCGCCGATTGAATAACTTGTTGATTTGCAATACATTCGGCGGCCTATCGGACGCCTTATGGATCATTTCCATTTACCCGGGGCGCCTCCGCAGTGCTTCGGCGACCCGGGCTACGAGGAGACGGCTTGCCGCTTCGCTCGCGAAGAACTCGGCGGCCTGCGGACGCCGATACTCATTTTAAAATAGTATATTTTGACACAGCCTCTTTTGCGGAAAGACAGGGATTCTTGCTGCGCAAGCGCTAAAGCGATCACGAACCCTCGGGTTCTCATCCCTGCTTTCCTACGCAAAAAAAAAGGCCGCAAGTCGTTGACTTGCAACCTTTTTTGCGGAAAGACAGGGATTCTTGCTGCGCAAGCGCTAAAGCGATCACGAACCCTCGGGTTCTCATCCCTGCTTTC
>JAIDUB010000077.1 GCA_029060405.1 Duncaniella sp.
AGACTCGAACGCAGTAGAATCAGCGTTCGAGCCTTGATTTTTTGCCATCTTCAAGTTTTATCGGACAGCAATAATTTTTTATTTCAAAGCCTGCTTACAAACAGATAAAATCCATATGCCGGAAATCAAAAAGTTTATTGTCGAATCCTGCTTAATAGTCTAATAGTACAGGCACATTATGTTCTTCTGCAAATTTTACGGCATAGTATAGCATTGAGTAGGCGCATTGCGCCAGTTCTTCAGTACGGTATTTCTCTTTGCGAGACTTATCTGTACGCCATATAAAACCAAACAGAAGTTTTGACTTTTTATGCTTTACCGGGACATAATACTTTTCGTTCCTCCATGAAAGTATAGTGGTCTCGTCGGCGTTCCACATCTTTTGATTCAACATTTCCAGTTCCCGTTTCAACATATCCAACGTAGAAAAAGACGCCGTATTCCCACAGGGCAGTATAGTTGTAAATGTAATCATTTTCGGAATGGGCAGCCAATACATAACATTAGAAAGCAACGATCCGGGACACTCCTGCGACATGGCTTTTTCAACAATGGGCTCTTCAAAAGCATTCCACCCGTCCTCCACATATTCGGGCAGCGGACAGTCAAGTAAAAGACAAGCGCACAACATTACAAGCGCTCCGTAGGCTTCCCATCCCGGTTTATCGGTATAGTAACCGAGTTCTCTTGTATCGTCCCAATACGGACTGTCAAGTGTCTCGTCAATATTTTTTGTCACATAGTCGATCCACCGGCAAACCGTGTCACTGATCTGTGCAATTTCTTCTTTGTCTTCAACTGCTTTAATTTCATTGCCGTTGGCGTCAACGACTTCACATTTCATACCACGCCGTTCGGCCTCCTGCTTCACGATATTTTTCCAGTCATTGCAGTAATATCGCGACAATGTTCCGCTATAAATGTCTAAACCCATTTTTTTAGTAATTACTTATATGTTATTAATCGCACCTACTTTGCCTCGCGCTTCTCTATTTTGAGCTGCTCGATTTTTAATGTTGGAGGCTGTAAATTTCGGTTCAAGAATTTCAAGTTCAAGAGCAGCTTCAATTTTTGAAATGGTTTCAATTGAGAGATTCTCTGTACCTTTCAGTACTCTCGAAACATACTGCTGAGAACATCCCATGCGTTCAGCTAATGATTTCTGAGTTAACCCGAGTTCTTCCATTTTATCAAGCATCATCATCGCAATTCCTTGCGAATACCTCAGCCATGATTTATTGGCAGTGCGCCATTCTGCCTTTTCTCTCCACTTCGATGGAGACTCACCGGAATGAGCATTAAGATTAGATATAATTTCTTCTCGTGTTTTCATGTCATTCTCCTTTCCTATATAATTTCGTTAAGGTAATCATTAAATGAATCTAAATCCGCAATATTATTATCAAGCAAGAAGTTCCTTACTTTTTCCATTCGGGCTAACTCAACTAATGTGTGTTCTCTCTCCTGCATAGTACGAGTAAGTTTTATAGCACCTCCCGTAATTACGTATATACCGGGGTCTAACTTGATGGCATAAATGCGTAACCATGATGCATGGCGATTGGTATTCCGGAGACGGGCTTTCTCTTTTCCAAGAAGCATCTCAGAAATTCTCCCGTTCTCCAAAGGCCTGAATATCTCATCTAAGTTAGCATCAGGAGAAATATCCATTATCAGACACTGTAACCTATCACTATCTTCAATAGTGTCATATATGGCCTGATTAACGTCAGTTATCTTGAAATATGAAGCTAAGTCCCCTATGTTTTGCTTAAAAAAAGAACGCAACCACACTACATCGTTCCATTGGTCAAGAACGGTGTCAAGAACATTATCAAGACAGTTGTCATATCGAACGGCCCATAAGCACCCATTTTCTGTAATGAGATCAAATTTCATTTTCGTAATAACTATAATTTTCTGTTATGGTGTGACTGACATATTGGTCAACCTTGATGCAAAGTTACAAATTGTATTTTGTATACACAACTTAAAAGTTGTATTTATTCAAAATGATATGCTTATATCATCACGAATCAGTCATTTTATACCTTTCAGGGGATAATAATTACTCTGAATCGCTTAGACTAACAGAACGAGTAAGCGCTGCGCTGCGCGGTGACGAACCCTCCGGGCGAGTTCTCATTCCTCGGCGTTCCTTACAACAAAAGCCCGCCGGCAGGCGAGCTTTCGTTGTGGAGCTGGAGGGATTCGAACCCTCGTCCAGACGCGGAACTAATGAGCTTTCTACATGCTTATTCTTCGTTTGGTTTTCGTGTACCGGCAGGCCAAAGACAACCAACCGTTACCTTATCCTCTAAGTGTTTAGGGCGCTTCGCGAGGCTTTCGGCGCCCGATTCCCGATTTACCTGCACCACCTTGTCGATCCGTCTCGGGAAATGGACAATCGGGTGATGTCTCGTCTCTGCAACTGTTGCAGAGATAAAGCTAATTTACTGTGCTTCAATTAGGCAGCGAGAGCGTAGTTGTTTTCGCCATTTGAATTTTTGATGTCCCTGATTAAAGAGCGTAGCCATCATTGCTCTGCATGCTTACTCACCACCTCTACACGCTGTCAAAACCGGTCAACCCCATGTAGTTTCTTATAGTGGCTATAAGGATTGCAAAGTTAATACATAGCCGGCATTCCCACAAGCCACAGATGCATATTTAACCATAATTAACACCGCTATTATATCCAAGCCACACCGGGATATTCGGCAACACATTAATAGTCAATCCTGTAGGGGCGCTCCACGGAGCGCCCGGCGCTGGATGGTGCGCGACTACGGCGGATAATGGTGCGCGACAAGGGAGGGGTAATCGGCTTGTCGCTTCGCTACGCGAATAATGGTGCGCGGCAAGGATGATGTGAGTGAAGAAGGCACGAGGTTGTGGATAACCAAGGGTATAGCCCGCGGAGAGCAGAACATGTCCGCGGGCTTCACCCGCGGATAACAACAACGACGGGCTTCCAGCCCTAATTTTGAGGCGGTCGGCGACTGCGAAATTACCTTTTTGCTCGGCCGGACGCACCCGAGTGTGCGTCCCTACTGGATTGATTATTAAGGCTTTTGATGGGTGGAGGGGTAACGTTCTTAAAAAATTACCTTTTTGCTCGGCCGGGCGCTCCTGTGTAGCGCCCCTACAGCGCTGATATTCAGCACATCATCCCGCATACTACCTTTACAACCCCGGGATATGTTCACCGCCGCGGTGTGACTATCCGCATCAATCATGACGCTCCATATCGGCCAGCGCCGGGAGGCGATAAGCCTTCCACGCAAGAATGAGAGCTATGGCGGTGACGGCCACAAATGCGATGGCGGCGGAGTGGAACATATTGCCGAGACCGACGAGAGGTGATACTACGGCCGCGAATACGTATTTAACCACACTGAGTATCGCCGATGCCGTGCCGGCTTCCTGACGGCCTACTTCCATCGAGAGTGTATTGGAGCTCGAGAATATCATGCCTGAAAACAGCAGCATGGGCGCGGCAAACAGTTCGTAGAGCCAGAACGGCGCCTCGTGCCACATCACAATAGCCTCGGCGACGGCAAACACAAACATACCTACGCATCCCACTACCATTCCCTGCTTCATGACCTTGAATTTCAATGCCAACGTAGATCCGGCGCTCATCGCCAGAGCGTTACCGCCGAATATGAGTCCGAACGTTATGGCGCTGAATCCGTAGTGTGTCTGGAGAATGAACGGCGCCGAGGAAATATAGGCGTAGAGCAAGCCTATGGCTACCGCCTTGATGGTTACGTAGATCATAAAGCGGCCGTTGAGGAGCAATGACCGGTAAGCCTTCACATACCCGCTCATGCTCCGCGCCTGCAGGCGTCGCTGCGGCGGGAGGGTCTCTCTGTAGCGTGTGGTCCAGAATGTCATGCCCACGCCTATTACGAGGAGCACCACAAATATACCGCGCCATCCTACCCAGTCGGCCATAAAGCCGCCCAACACCGGGCCGAGCGCCGGAGCTATGCCGTTGATTGCACCTACGACCGCCATGAGCTTGGCGAGCTGACGTCCCATATACACGTCGGCGGGGATTGAGGTTGAGAGCACCATGGCGCCCCCAGCTCCGAGGCCCTGAAACAGACGGCAGATGATGAAGAACGTGATGCTCTCGGAAAACAGCGAGACAGCCGTAGCGACCACGAATATTATGAGCGAGATTATCAATACCGGCTTACGGCCGTAACGGTCGCTGGCCGAACCCCACAGCACCGAGCCGAGCCCCATACCTATCATGGCCATCGATATACCCATCTGGGTCATCGACGGCGTGGTGTGAAATTCCTTCATCATCGAAGGGATTGTGGGAAGATACATATCGTTGACCAGCGACGAAAAAGCTCCTATTATGGCAATAAACACCACAAAGAGAGCATAGCTTTTCGGCGCCGGCGACAGTGAGGCCGAGGCCTGATTAGACGTTGATTCTGATGCCATGAGTTGTGATTTTTATTTATTAACACATGGCATTTGCGATTGGTTCAAGCGAAACGGCTGAATCTCAGCGCAGCGAGTCGTTGAGAAGGCGAGATGCAGCGGTGCCGAGCACCTTCTTTGCCTCGCGGGTGCGCAGCCACTCGTCTATGGCCGTCACATGGCGCTGATTGTGGATGTCGGTGCCTATATAGTCCACCAGCCCGCGCTCTATAAGATGGAGTGCTACAGCTTTCTCGCCTTTGCCGTAATATCCGGCAAGACTCAGGAGATTGATCTGAAAAAGATTGTCTTGAGCGTGCAGGCTGTCATAGCGCTCGGAGTGATGGCGGTAATATGCGTAGCGCTCGGGGTGAGCGATAACCACTTTGTAGCCCTCACACTTGAGGTCAAACAGGAGCGCATCAAGATTAAACGGCTCCTGATACCATGGCAGCTCCACGAGCAGCGCATTGCCCGGGAGCGGGGTGACATTCCCGGCCTTGAGCTGGGCGGCAAAGAAGTCGTCGAGCCGGTTTTCGCTCGAGCGCGATACCGCCACCGAGGAGCCGCCCGCGGCAAGAGCGGCGCGAAGCTCCTCCAGCGCCGGATCTAGCGTGGCGGGAGTGTTTTCAAATGTGCCTTCAGTAAGATGCGGAGTGGCTATGATGCGGCCTATGCCCCACCCTTGCATCTGCTCTATCAGCTTCACCGAAGTAGCAGCGTCGGGCGAACCGTCGTCGACTCCCGGCACGAGATGGCAGTGCATGTCGGTGACAAACGGGAGAGTGACTTGCTGGGGCGAACGGGAAAAGAAGCTGAAGATCGACATAATTATACTATGGTTGAAAATTTCTCACGCAAAGATACAAAATATTTGTAAGTCGGCAAATTTCGGCAGTATACCTGAGATATGCGTGCAAGATTTTTTCAATTATTGTAGCCTGTAAGATATGATTTTGCCCGAAAAGTGTTGCGGAATAATGATTTTGTGTTATTTTTGCAGTTAAAATCTCAGCTAATATGGAACAACATAAGCTTAAAATCCGCGACCTGACGCTGCGTGACGGTCAGCAGTCGCTGTTTGCAACCCGCATGAATCAGGCAACCATCGACCGACTGTTGCCCTACTACGAGAATGCCGGCTTCTATATAATGGAAGTATGGGGCGGTGCCGTGCCCGACTCGGTGATGCGCTACCTCAACGAATCGCCGTGGGATCGCCTGCGCATAGTGTCAAAGGCAATGAAAGGTAAGTCCCTCCTCTCGGCGCTCTCGCGCGGCCGCAACCTCTTCGGCTACGTGCCCTACCCCGATACCGTGCTGAAAGGTTTCTATGAAGAAGCTATCAAAAACGGCCTTAACGTGATGCGTATCTTCGACGCGCTCAACGATATCGACAACGTAAAGGAATCGATCAAGCTCATCAACGAACTCGGCGGTATAGCCGACGGCGCCGTGTGCTACACCGTCGATCCCAAGCCCGAGAAGCCCGAGGGCGGCCTGATGTCGAAGATCAAAGGTCTGTTTGCCAAAGAGCCTGAAAAGATATTTACCGACCGCTATTTCGTCGACAAAGCCAAGGAAATGGAAAGTCTCGGCGCCAAGATCATCACCCTCAAGGATATGGCCGGACTTGTCAACCCGCTGCGCGCAGCCTCGATCATATCGGCAATGAAGCGCGAGCTCACAGTGCCCGTCGACTTCCACACCCACTGCACGCCCGGCTACGGCCTTGCATCGGCGCTGATGGCGATAATCAACGGCGTAGACATACTCGACACCAATATCTGGTGGTTTGGTGGCGGTTCGGCAGCCCCCGCCATCGAACTCATATGGACATTCTGCCAGCGCCTCGGCATCGAAGTGGAGTGCAACATGGAGGCTGTGATGGAAATACAGCATCACCTCTTCGAGGCCCGCAAGGAACTCGCCGCATTTGACCTCAACAAAGACAACTTCCCGCGTCCCTACAATCCCCTCAAGGATGAGCTCCCCGCCGAAATCCTCGCTCTTTTCGATCAGGCTATCGTCATGGCCAAGGCCGGCGACGAGGAAGGTCTGCTCGAAGCATGCCACAAGATCGAGGCTCACTTCAATTTCCCCAAGCCCAACCTTCTCGTGAAGGAAGCCGAAGTGCCCGGCGGCATGTACTCCAATATGGTGGCACAGCTCCGCTCGCTCGGCAGCGAGGATCTGCTCGAGGATGCGATGAAGCTCATCCCCAAGGTGCGCCGCGATGCCGGCCTCGTTCCTCTCGTGACCCCCACGAGCCAGATTGTGGGCAGTCAGGCCGTATCACTCGCCCTCGACCGCAAGAAAGGCAATCCCGACTACTCCAATCCCTCCAATCAGTTCATATCGCTCATCAAGGGTGAATACGGTCATACTCCCGTGGCTATCGATCCCGAGTTCCGCGCCAAGATCACCGGTTCGGCCGAGGAGCGCCCCTACGACGTATCATCTTACCGCAAGCCCGAAAATCCCGTGCTTGCCGAGCTCGGCGACCGCCGGCTTGCCGCCAACGTCGAGGAGATGCTACTGCTCGAACTCCTCCCCTCAGTAGCCAACGGATTCCTCCGCAAGAAGCGCGAGGCTGAATATCAGATCGAGGAAGCCGCCAAGCCCAAGCCCGAACCCACCGAAGAAGAACTGCTCATGGCCGAGCCTATCACCGGCGACGTAGTGACCGCCCCCATGGGTGGACGCATCGTTGCGCTCAACGTCAAGAACGGTCAGGCCGTGAAGAAAGGCGAGATCCTGCTCGTCTACGAGGCAATGAAGATGGAAAATGACGTGGTGGCCGAGCACGACGGACACGTGAAACGCGTATTCGTGAAACTCGGCGACGTGGTAGGCACCGAAGCCCCCATGATTGAATTTGTGGAGACAGCTGCCGAGCGCGCTCCCAAAATCAAGCCTGTAGTGGTATAATACAGAATTTTTCACAATACTGATCTGCCCCGGAGTCCACATGACGACCGGGGCATATTTTTTTGCGCTTCACACTGTTTTTTATCCAGCTGATATTGCACGGCAAGAATATATTCACTAATTTTGCACCCGCAAACGAGGCTTACACCTCGCGGAAGATTACATTTCCTTGGCAATTCGGCTGCAGAGGCGCTGAAAGAAATGGGACGGCTCTTCTTCCATGCCTCCGGGCAAAACTTCGACATAACCTGCATCCCGTCTTGCAGAATTATTCAGGCAGCATACTGTCGGCGTGCATCAGCGCGACGACGGCATGACGGTCAGCATGATTCGAAGCAAGATAGGAACGTAGTAAAAGCAATAGCGCGAGCGTTGCCGGTTTCTGATCATGAGACCGGCAACGCTCGCTTTATCTATGCACTTAATTATCCTTATCATTAACCAATTAAAAACTCAAATTTCTTGCATTCCTCATGATGGGAATCGTGGCTTGCTTCGGCCTTACCTCCTGTGGCGACGACGATGATGATGAACCCGGCGATGAATCTTCTGTCGTAGGCACTTGGGAAGTAAAGTATTACGATGATTCAGAAGGTTGCGGCAACATTACAGAGACCCTTGAATTCAAAGCCGATGGCTCTTGCTCGACTACTCACAAATGTGATAATCCCGAGGAAGGTTTGGTAAAATCGTCGGGAACATACGTAGTACTTGGTGATCCCGGAGAAGGCTGCTATATCAGAATGAGACTTCAGTTTGATGATGAGCCCGGAGTCTATGAAACCGTAGAGATGTTTGTAAAGCGTCAGGGTAATAAACTCATCGCGTATAATGATGAGGGCGAAATCTTTACTTTTACCCGCAAATAAAACACACACATATTTCACTCAATCGGCTTGCCGGGATTTCGCCCGGCAAGCCGATGTTTTTTTGTCATCTATGGAGCGTGGGGCGCTGAACCCCCGCCTGCAATGCAAAAAGGCAACTTATCACCAATTCATGTTGTCGCTGTGGAGGCTGTGTCAAAATAAAAAAAGAATGCCCGCAGGGCATTGAGTTATTCGTAACCGGCGCCGCCGTAGCTATGCGGAGGCGTCGCCGGCTGTTGGCCTATCAACATTGGCGTCCGCAAGGCCGCCGATTGAATAACTTGTTGATTTGCATTACATTCGGCGGCCTATCGGGCGCCTTTTGGATCATTTCCGTTTACCCGGGGCGCCTCCGCAGTGCTTCGGCGACCCGGGCTACGATTAAATCAGCGTCCTGTGGACGCTTGTACCTTTTTGAAAAGAAGTCTATTTTCACATAGCCTCTCCATAATGAATCATGCCGCCATCGGAAGCTGTGCGGGCTCATCGAGGGCAGGTATTGTGGAGAGCCACCTGAAGATTTCGCGGTAGAGGGGAATGACGATTCCTCGCGCTGAAAGGGTGAGGTCGTGGAGTCCGCCCATCACCATGACACATTTCACGTGCGGGCCGAGTTCGAGTCCGAATTTCTTTATGTCGTTCACGTCAAGCACCCCGTCGGCATGGTTGTGCTCCTCGGTCCACTCGCTGCCGTCGACACTCGCGCCGGAATACATCAACAGTATCGGCACTTTTATATCAGCCTTGCCGTCGCGCAGCGCTTTCTGAGCCTCAGTTATGGCGCGTATCCATCCGGCGGTGACGGGCGGCGACTGCGAGAGTTTTTTAGTCGTATCATAGCGCCAGCGGCCGTGGTGACCGGCAAGCAGACTCTCGGCATAGGCCGTAGACTCGCCCTGCGATATCTTGAGATTGGGAAACAGTTTTCCTATCCACGACACCGCCCCGATTATTTTCTCTTTCCATCCCTGATTCCAGTCAAGAAACGGACTGTTGAGTATCAGCGCGTCCACCGAGTTTTTGGCCTCGCTGCGGCTGCGCGACATATACAGCGCCGTGATAAGGCCGCCGGTGGAGTGACCCATGAGCACGATGCGATCAATGCCTGCGCTCTCCATATCCACGAGTGCCGAATCTATATCGGGAAAGTATTCCTCAATACTCAGGGCCTCGTAGCGTTTCTGTCCCGGAAGAATCGAGCGGCCGTATTTGCGCAAGTCCACGGCATAAAAGTTGTAGCCGCGCGATGCGAATTCATCGCCCATCTCGGTATTGAAGAAATAGTCATTGAACCCGTGCACATAGAGCACACCGGGTTTCGACGGATCGGGCTCGCCTTTGCGTATAATTGTCGATACCACCTTACCCGAATAATCGTCAGGCTGCACCACCGTGCGACGGAAATAGGTGGAGTCGGTATCGGCGGCGTCAGATGTCCAAAGTCCCGCCGCTGCCTGTAGAGGCAAGAGCAGGACAAGGACTAAAAGTATCTTTATCGATTTCATTTCATATTGCTGTATTGCGGCGATACGGGCACGGGGAATCTCGAAAACAGAGTCTGCACGGCTTCGGCTATACCCTTGAGATTGCGGAACTGCGAGTCACCGTTTTCAAGTATCGTGGCCACCGATGCCGAGAAAAGTGCCGTCTTGGTATCGGTATTGACCATATCCATAGTCAGCACGCCCTCCTTGTAAATTCCGGTGATAACCTGAGCGTTGGCGTAATAATTGTAGTTATATCCGGGCCAATAGTATCCGCGCGGATACATGAACCACGGGCCGTAGCCCTGATAATACGGACCGGCATAGGGATAAGGTGCGCCCGGGGGAATGGCGGGAGCCGTTGCGATCTCCTGACTCACCGTCAGGCCGATGTTGATGAGCAGCGGCGACGACGGATCTTCAGTATAACCGCGCTCAACCATCTGCTCGCGTATTGCGGCGGCAATATTGTAATATGTCACCATAGTCATTGTGGGCGGCAGGTTTTGCGCGTCGGGGGTGACAATACGGAATGTCTTGTACTGCGCGAGGTCAGCATCGTTGTAGGTCTGACTGCTCACGAGCGAGAATGGCGAGCAGCTGTTAAGTACCAGCATAACCATCGCCACAAGGCCGAAAGAGAGAATCTTTTTCATAAGCGTGAGGATATTTGTTTATGAATACCTAACGCGCATAAGCCGGAATTTGTTCATGCAAACAGGTTGCGGAACAGCTCGTCGACCTTGCTGACCTCCACTATTTTTATGTCGAAAGAAGCCGTGTCGATGCCCTTGAGATTGTTACGCGGGATATAAAGCGTGGACATACCGAGTTTCTGCGCCTCGCTTATGCGCTGCTCTATGCGGGTGACGGGACGTATCTCACCCGACAGCCCCACTTCGCCGCACATAGCGGTCTTGGGCGGAACGGGAATATCGACATTGCTTGACAGGATAGAGCTTATCACGGCAAGGTCGAGCGCCGGATCGTTGACCTTAAGGCCGCCGGCGATATTCAGGAACACGTCTTTCTGCGCCAGCTTGAAACCCACGCGCTTCTCCATCACGGCGAGAAGCATATTCATGCGCTTGGCGTCAAAGCCCGTCACCGACCGCTGGGGAGTACCGTAGGCAGCGGTGCTTACAAGCGCCTGCACTTCGATGAGAAACGAGCGTATGCCCTCCATGGTCACCCCTACGGCCACACCCGACAGCTCCGTATCGCTGCCTGAAAAAAGCATCTCCGACGGATTGGTGACCTCGCGCAGTCCGCGCCTGCACATCTCGTAGATACCGAGTTCGGAAGTGGAGCCGAAGCGGTTTTTGATAGAGCGCAATATGCGGTATAGGTGCCGGCTGTCGCCTTCAAACTGCAACACCGCGTCTACGATATGCTCCAGCACTTTCGGCCCCGCCAGTGACCCTTCTTTATTAATGTGGCCGATAAGAATCACGGGCACACCTGATTCCTTGGCATAGCGGAGCAGTTGCGACGCACACTCGCGAACCTGCGACACACTTCCGGCCGACGATTCAATATCTTCGCTGGCTATCGTCTGAATAGAGTCTATGATAAGGATTCCGGGATCAACCTCGGCGATGTGATGGAAAATATTGTCGAGCGAGGTCTCGCAGGCGATGAAAACATTGTCGCTCGGGCGGCCTATGCGGTCAGCGCGCATCTTGATCTGCCGGGCGCTTTCCTCGCCCGAGATATAGAGTATGCGACGTGACTTTATCGACAGGATATTCTGCAACACGAGTGTCGACTTGCCTATACCCGGCTCACCGCCTATCAGCACCATCGAGCCCTCGACCAATCCGCCGCCGAGCACCCGGTTGAGCTCAACGCTCGGCATCTTTATGCGCGACTCCTCGGCGGCGACTATGCTCGACACCGGTGTGGGACGCGACTGCGGCGCCGCTTTACCGCCACGCACTCCGGGCTGTTTCCCACCTCTTGCAGCAGGGATTTTTTCCTCCACTATCGTGTTCCACTCGCCGCACGCAGGGCACCGTCCCTCCCACTTGGGAGTCTCGTTGCCGCATGCCGTGCAAAACCATGCTGATGTCTTAGTCTTTGCCATAATATTCTTTTCTTCGGAATTCTGCCACCGTGATAGCCGCGGCCACGGCTGCATTGAGCGACTCGCCCTGCCCTTCGGCCGTAAATGCCGGGATGGTGATGCGGCGCGTGACGGCAGCCGCCACGGCATCGCTTATCCCGTGACCCTCGTTGCCAATCACTATCACCCCGCCTTTCGCAGCCGGAAGTGTGTAGAGATTCTCCCCGTCGAGAAACGTGCCGTAAACTTCCGTGCCGCTTACCTTGGCAAGCACATCGGGTAAGTCGCAGTAGCTCACCTTTACGCGGGCGATAGCGCCCATCGTGCCCTGCACGACCTTGGGGTTATACACGTCGACACACTCG
Source organism: Duncaniella sp. (assembly GCA_029060405.1). Lineage (GTDB taxonomy): Bacteria > Bacteroidota > Bacteroidia > Bacteroidales > Muribaculaceae > Duncaniella. The sequence continues at coordinate 12,161 of JAIDUB010000077.1, forward strand.
CGCGAGCACCACACCCGCCGTATACCCATCCACGCCGCCATGCGCAATATCGTACCCATGTTGCCGGGATCGCGCAGATCGTCGAGGGCGAGTATCAGTTCGCCCGCAGCTGGTGGCGCAGGATTGCTACCTGAATCAGGCAACTCATATACGGCTATGATGTCGCGGGGCGTGGTGAGCGACGTCATGCGCTCGAGATCAGCGCGGGAGCAGGGCACTATCCTGTCGGCCGCATGCGGAAAACGACGAGCTGCATCATCGGCCGACCGGCGTGCCACCATGAGATAGCGCACGCCAAACCACGGCAGCGTATCCTCCACGATCTTCATGCCCTCGGCCTTAAACAGGCCGTGTTCCCTGCGGTGACGGGCATCATCGAGCGACGCCACCATCTTGCGCATAGCGTTGGTAAGTTCAAGCATAGATAATTTTTAATTCTTAATTATAAAAAACGGTTTCATGGGCGCCCGAAGGGCGCAGATTTACTCGTAACCGCCGTCGCCGTAGCCCGCGGAGGCGCCGGCGGAAAAGACGAGTTTGACAGAATGGCGTCCGAAGGCCGCCGATTGAAACAGCCGGAGCACTGCACATCGCAAAATTCAACTCTCGGCATCAAATCCATATTCGGCCAAAAATTCACCATATTCCTCGGCAAAAGATTTATGACGATGATGCTCTTTTTGATTCTTTATGTAATTGATACGAATCTCTCGGTGTGATTTTTCTACCGATACACACGCATAACCTTCGGCCCATTTTTTCCAATGAGGGAAATGTAGATTAGCGGTCATGAATTTACTCGATTCACATTTCAACAATCTTACGAAATCAGCTACCGCACGTTTAGCCGGAATATCACATAAGATATGGATATGATCAGGCATTCCACCTATGCGCCATATTTTTACTCCACGTTGTGTCGCGAAATTGTAGATGAATATATACAGTTCACGCTCATGCGCCTCGTTGATGACGCGTTCACGCCGCCAAGGTGCGAATATAATATGGTATGTCAACTGAATATGACTCATATTTTTGTGCTGCAATTTTGCTAATCAATCGGCGGCCTGCGGACGCCTGATTCGTTAGTCTATCTGCTTCCGCCGACACCTCCGCTGAGCTACGGTGGCGGCGGTTACGAGTAATTCAGCGTCCTGCGGACGCTTTTCCCTATCCGGATCACTCCTCAATCGGGCGCTTTTCATTATCTTGACCTCCACATACTTAAAAAGGGAGAAGCGGGCAGATTCTGCGCCGGTTCTCCCTTCTTATGGATTTTACTGATCGTTACTCGGCGGGCTGCACCATAGCCTTGAACTCGTCGAGGGTCTTGGCCTCGTGGTCGAGCGTGATGGCATTTTCGATAGCGGTGTAGAGCTTGGAGTTGAGTACCTGATCGAAGATGCGGTTGCGGGTCTCCTTGTTTTCAAGCTGCTCCTTGGCATACTTGGTAAGGATCTCGTCGTCGAGTCCCTGCAGACCGTACTGCGCAAACTGGCGGGCAGTCATGAACTTGGCGAGGTCGAGCATCTCGGCTTCGTCAACCTTGATACCGAAGGCGTCAACGAGGTTTGACTCGATTACCTCATGCTGGATAAACTTGCGGTTGGCCTCGAAAGCGGCTTCGGGATCCTCGGCGTCGGCAAAGAAAATCTTCTTGATGGTTTCTTTAGGAAGTTCCATGTCGGCATACTTGGCCATGAGCTCTTCCTCGAGCTTGTTGCGGAAATAGATGTGGCTGTTGGACGAGAGCTCGCCTTCGATCATCTTCTTCACTTCAGCACGATATTCATCTTCGTTGTGCACCTTGTCCTCGCCGAATACCTGCTTGTAGAACTCTTCGCCGAGCTCAGCGGGGATATTGACGATGATTTCCGATACATTCATCTCGAAGTTGTCCTTCATGTCGGCTGCGATAGCCTTGTCGATACCGAGCATCGAGGCGATTTCGGCAGCGTCGCCGCCGGTGGCAGCCCACGGATTGAACACCACCTTGTCGCCGGGCTTGCAGTCGGCAAACTTGGCGGTCTGCTCCTTGTCCTTGAAATAGAGGGGGAACACGATGCCGTTTGTCATCTGGATCGCTCCCTCGTTGGTATTGATTTCGCCGTCGGAGTTAAGCTGCATGATCGAGCCTTTCACCACTGCATCTTCCTCCATCTTCTCGCCGGGCTGCTGCTTGCCGAAACGCTTGCGGAAAGCCTTGTCCTGCTCGTCGACCATCTCGTCGGAAACGGTGATGTCGTAGAAGGGGAAATGGAAATCCTTGTCGAGCTTGATATCGAGGGTGGGAAGAAGAGCCACGTCGTAGGCAAACTGCTGGTTGCCCTCGAGAGCCACTTCCTTAACCTCTACGGGCAGGGGATGACCCATCACGCGGAGGTTGTTTTCCTTTATATAGTCGATGATGGCACGGTATACCACGTCGTTGAGCACGTCGGTGGCAACCTGCTTGCCGAAACGGCGCTTGAGTTCGCCGAAAGGCACGTGACCCTTGCGGAAACCGGGAAGCTGGTGGGTGCGGCCGATCTCTTTGATTTTTTTGGTCACTTCATCCTTGTAGTCGTTTTCATCAATGTCCACGGTAAGACGCAGGTCTACCGGGCTCATGTCCTGACGGGAAATATTCATTTTACTGATATTTAGATTGTTATTATTATTTTCTTATCTCTTTTCGAGCGGGTACGCTCTTATTAAGGTGCAAATTTACAAAATTTTCTGCAATATTCCTAAACTTTTTACCCTCGGGGAATGTATTATTACCATATCGTCCATATTCGGCCGAAATGTATTATCTTTGCAATTAACTAAAAATTTTAACAATATAAAACCACTATTGAAATGAAACGTATCAAGCTTTTCGGAATCTCAGGTCTCGCAGCGTTAGTATTACTCACCACAGGCTGCTCGTCAATGACCAATACAGGTAAAGGTGCCCTCATAGGCGGCGGAGGCGGCGGCGCGCTCGGTGCCGGTCTCGGCGCTCTCATCGGTGGCGGCAAGGGTGCTGCAATAGGTGCAGCAATTGGCGCTGCCGTAGGCTCGGGTGCAGGTGCACTCATCGGCAACAAGATGGACAAGCAGGAAAAGGAACTCAAGGCTCAGCTTGCCGAGCAGGCCAAGGTGGAGCAGGTGACCGATGCCAACGGTCTGCAGGCTATCAAGGTGACATTTGACGGCGGTATCCTCTTCCCCACCAACGGTACTTCGCTCAGCGCTCACGCCAAGGAGGACCTCACCTCATTTGCCGCCAACCTCAACGAAAACCCCGGCACCGACGTGGAAATCAAGGGTTATACTGACGACACCGGCACTCTCGCCGTCAACGAGCGTGTAGCCACCGGCCGTGCCGACGCCGTTCGCAACTTCCTTCTCAACAGCGGCGTGGCAGCCAACCGTCTTTCGGCCGAAGGCCTCCCGATGCAGGATTACATCGCATCCAACGCCACTCCCGAGGGTCGCGCACAGAACCGCCGCGTGGAAATCTACATCACCGCTTCCAAGGAGATGATCGAGCAGGCCAACGCCGGAACACTTAAATGATTAAGGATTAAGGATTAATCCTGATTCCACTCGAGTCCTACAAAATAACCCCGATTAATCATCGAGTAGGAGGTAAACACTAATCGTAGGTGTTTATCTCCTACTTTCGTGTTTACCGACCTCTCACACCACCGTAC
>JAIDUB010000078.1 GCA_029060405.1 Duncaniella sp.
ATATACAATCGGCATACGCTATACCGACGGAAGAAAAACTTAATCAGGAGATTGCGTCACTACTGAAAGTTTCGGATTCGTTCAAAAAAATAGTAGTGATTGCTGAAGATATAATGCCATATACTGATGAAAATGGTATATACTTTACAGGCCTTTTTGATTTTCTATTGAAAGATGATTGGCAATAATTCAGCTGTATCCATTCCATTTTTACTGCAAATTTACAGTAAAAATGGAATGGATCGGTGATGCAGGTAGCAATTCGGGGAATTCGGTGGCTACTTGGCAATCGGTCGGATTTTGTCGCGGTATCAAATTTTTTTAGATATCACATATGAAAAAATTTTTAAAACGTATTGCCTTAATAATAATTATCGTTGCAGTAATAGCGGGCAGTTCATATTTATGGGGACATTCGTTTAAGCATAGAATTGATCCTGACCTTAATGATGAACTCCGGGAATATTGCGTGAAAAACGGTTTATGTAATGAGTATTGCATAGTGGTGGATTTTTCGATTTATTCGGGAAAAGACAGATTGTTTATCATAGATATGGATAAAAATGAGATAGTATATTCAGCTCTGTGCGCACATGGAATCGGAAAAAAGTTTGATTGTAGTGTCACCCCTCGGTTCAGCAACGAGAATGGAAGCAATCTTTCGAGTCTCGGCCATTTTAAACTTGACAGGACAAGAAAAACATCACAATATGATCTCAATGCCATAGAATTATATGGTCTGGATTCAATTAATTCCAATGCTTATTTACGTGGTATCTTGATACATGACGGACTGCCTGATGTGAGAATAATCGGGTTGCCGTGTTTGCCTCTGAGTCAAGGCTGCTTTACGATCAGCTCAAAGGCGTTTAATGAGATAAATGAATTGAAAAGCCGATGCAACAAACCTGTGATGATATACAGTACTGACAAAAGTGTGTTTTAACCCGCTGGCTTTAAAGATGTGACAAGCACAATCATAAAGTGGTATTCAATGGTTGTGCGGGATTTGGAGTTACGGGGCGAAAGTAGTAAATTTGCGGGGTAAATTAAGCGAAATATCACTGAAAGATGTACTACGTTACCAAACGCATGGAAATCGCCGGGTCACACCGGCTCAATCTGTCATATGAGAGCCGCTGCGAGAATCTTCACGGCCACAACTGGATAGTGACCGTATATTGCCGCGCCCGCGAGCTTAATCAGGACGGGATGGTGGTGGATTTCAAGCACCTGAAAGATAAGGTGCACGGATATCTCGACCACGGTAATTTCAATGATCTGCTTCCGTTTAACCCGACGGCCGAGAATATAGCGCGCTGGATAGCCGACCAGATTCCGGAGTGCTACAAGGTGTCGGTACAGGAGTCGGAGGGTAACGTGGCGATCTATTGCAAGGACGATGATGACTGCGGGGTGATATGAAAGTCAACGAGATCTTTTACTCGCTTCAGGGCGAGGGGCGGTTTACGGGTACTCCGGCGGTGTTCATCCGTCTGAGCGGCTGCAATCTGCGGTGTGACTTCTGCGACACTGCTCATAAGGAGGGCGTGGAGATGACCGAGGAGGAGATTGCTGCCGAGGCGGCGCGCTATCCGGCGCGACATGTGGTGATCACGGGTGGTGAGCCGACGCTGCAGCTTAACTCCCGGCTTGTAAAATTACTTCACGACCGTAGAAAATTCGTGCAGATCGAGACCAACGGAACAAGACCTCTGCGCGATGATCTGGCCGCCACGCTCGACTGGGTGACTGTTTCGCCCAAATTCGGCAAGCGGCCTGCGATAGAGCGCATCGACGAGCTGAAAGTGGTGTATGACCTCGACCATGTGGATGATGTGGAGGCACTCGAAGGGGTCATGACTACCGGTGATGACTCATATTTCCTCCAGCCGTGTGATCGCGGCGAGGAATTTAATGCGCGCAACATCAAGTCGTGTATCGGTTACATACTAGCTCACCCCAAGTGGCGCCTTTCACTACAGACCCACAAGTTGCTCGATATACGGTAAATTACCGTGTGCCCTTCCAGTCAGGAAACAAGGCGTGATGCGTCCTCGCGGTGTGTAAGCATCACGCTTTTTATTTCGTCTTTCTTGTCGGTTCCATGTGGATTGTCACAAGTGTGTCTTTACCATACTCATATTTCAAGCGTCGCTCGGCAGCCGATGCTTTGGAATGGGCTTCGCGAAGGGTCTGGTTGCCGTCCATCTTTGCGTTAAGGTCAATAGCGATATTGTTTCCTATGCGCCGGGTGCGAAGCTTGCTTACAGAGTCGATACCTTCGATTGATTTTACGATTTCGATTATTCTCTTCTCCTGACTTTCAGGCAGCGAGGCCTCAAGCAGCTCGTCGATGCACGGTTTCATTATGTCATAGCCGCTCTTGATGATGAAAAGGCTCACGAGAATCGCAGCGATAGGGTCGAGTATGCGCATTTTCTCGCCGAGAAACATCGCTCCGGCTATACCTACAAGAGTGCCCAGCGACGAAATGGCATCGCTTCGGTGATGCCATGCATTGGCAGTCACGGCCTTGGAATTAAGTTGCTTGCCCCACCTGATAGTGTAGCGGTAGAGCCATTCCTTTGAAATTATCGACACAACCGCAATCACGAGGGCCACCATGCCGGGCCGCTCTATTACCTCGCCGTTGATCGAGGCTATCACCTTCCTCACGCCCTCGATACCAAGTCCTATACCCGCGCCCAGAAGTATGAGCCCTATGATGAGCGTGGCGAGGGTCTCGAATTTGCCGTGGCCGTAGTCGTGGGTCTTGTCGGTGGGCTTGCTCGAAATTTTGACGAATACGAGCACTATCACATCGGATACGAAATCGCTCAGCGAGTGAACGGCGTCGGCCACCATAGCCGAACTCCTGCCCAAAAATCCGGCTAAGAATTTCAGCACGATCAGTATGGCATTGGCCACCGATCCCACAAGGGTGACCTTATATATCCGGTTTTCGCGTGTTGACATATCGTAATATTTTTACTGACGTAAAGATAGCCTACATTTTCCATACTTTCAAATATCATGCTGAAAAAAGCAAAAAGCGGCCGGGATTTCAGTTCCCCGCCGCCTGTAGAGTGTCAGTGTGAGATTCTTCAGAGCAGATTTTCGCGCTCGGTGATTTCGGCATCGGTCATGGTGTAGCCGCCGAGACTGCCTTCCTTGGCCTGAATGCAAATGTAGGTCATTGGTTCGGCCGAGGTGCACTTGAGGTTGCGGTCGCAGTTAGTGGCAACGCGCACCACCGAGCCTTCGGCTACGTCAAATACATTGTCGTCAACCTGAAAACGTCCTGCACCCGAGAGAATGATGTAATTTTCCTCGTTGTCGTTGTGGCTGTGGAAGAAGGGCACGGCTGCACCTGTGGGAAGCGAGCCGAATGATATTTCACATGATGTAGCGCCGGTGGCATCCTTTACAAACTGCTTGCCTTCAAAACCATTGAGACTGCCTACAGAAGCATGGGCGAATTTTGCGCCTGATTCAAGTTTCTTTACTTCGTTCATGAGAGTGAGATTTTTATTTTAGAAATATGTTTATTAACTTTGTGCCGGAATGCAACTTACTTTTTGATAGTGCAAATATACGGCGCTGATTTCAATAATACAAGAGGTTGCTTCACCGTAAGTCACTTTCCACGAAGTAAGTATTTTTGAAAATGAAGAAGTTGGAGCTCGAAGAAAATCTGAAAAAATTCACCCGGGCCGAATCGTGTCCGATACGAAACGTCGTAGCCCGATTTTCGGGAAAATGGTCCATGCTCGTGCTGTGTGTGCTTGCCGAGAACGAATCCACCCGCTTCAGCGCGATAGGGAAGGCGATTCCCGACATATCGCCCAAAGTGCTGACCGAGACGTTGCGCGGGCTGGAGGCCGATGGTCTCATATCACGGAAAATATATGCCGAGATACCTCCGCGCACAGAGTATTCGCTTACCGATCTCGGGCGAAGCCTCATGCCTCATATAACCGGACTCATAGCTTGGGCAGCCGATAATTTCAGTCGATTCGCCCGCTGAATGAAAAAAATTTACTACCTTTGCACCGCAATTCATAAAGAGTTGCCTTAATATGACGCAAAGAAATCATCACATCCCCGTGCGCGTGGTTTACGTAAGAAACTGGGGCTTCCTTGAAAACTGGAAGAGTACGGCCTCCATCTGAGTGCCGAAACGATCAGGGATTCATAATTCCCTGAGGGCGACTTATTGATTCAGGTTTCGCCCGCATCATCATTTATAATCACTTATCACATAATAATTTTACGATGAACAATCTTCGATTGCTCACAGGGCTGTTTGCCGCAGTCCTGTCGGGCGGCGGGTTGTGCGCATTCGGCCAGTCGGTCATTACGCTTGAGGAAGTGTTTGAATCGGCCGAAAGCAACAGTGCTCAGCTGCGCCCGTATTTTACCGCCGATGAGGTAGCCGAGCGGGAGGTAGCCGAAGCCCGCAGCGCGATGCTACCCGATATCAATGCAACCCTGTCGTTAAGCTATATAGGCGACGGATTCACAACACGCCGCAATTTCACCGATTATCAACGCGCCCCCATACCTCATTTCGGCAACGGGGTGTCGCTCTCGGTAAATCAACCCGTTTATACCGGCGGAGCCATTACAGCCGGCATCGAACTTGCGCGCGAGAAGTCGACAGCGGCGCGTCTCGCCACCGAGATGCAGCGCGATAATCTTCGCATGCAACTGACAGGATATTATCTCGATCTATACAAGTTTACCAATCTCCGCAAGGTGGTGGAGCAAAACATGGCTCAGGCACGCAAGGTGCTCGACGAGATGAATGCCCGCTATGAGCAGGGAACGGTGTTGCGCAATGATATCACCCGTTATGAACTTCTCGTGTCAAACCTCGATCTGCAACTGATAAAGATAGGCAATACGCTCGAAATCCTCAACCGTAATCTCGTTACGGTCGCAGGCCTTCCCGCGGGAACGGAAGTGATACCTGACTCAACTATTCTTGCCCGGTCGCTTCCCGTGCAGACCGAGAGCGGATGGCTCGACGATGCACGTGCCATGTCTCCCGCAATAGGACTTGCCCGGCAGGAAGTGACATTAAGCCGCAGCGCGCAGAAACTTGTCGGCAGCGAGCGCCTGCCGAAAGTGGGATTGCAGGCCGGTTGGACCATCGACGGCCCGATTCTTGTAGAAGTCCCTCCCATCAACCGCAATCTGAGTTACTGGTATGTGGGAGTGGGGGTGAGCTACAATATCTCATCACTTTTCAAGACCAATAAGTCAGTAGCCCGCAGCCGCGTGGCCACACTCAGAGCCGAGCAGCAGCTCGAGGCCGCACGCGAAAATGTAGATCTTGCTCTTCACGGCGACTATGTGCGTTATCTCGAAGCATATGAGGAGGTGCGTACACAGGAAAAAAGCGTCGAACTCGCGCGTCGCAACTACTCAACCATCTCCACCCGATACTCCGAGGATATGGCGCTCATAACCGATATGCTCGATGCCGCGAACTCGCAGCTTGATGCAGAGCAGCGCCTCGTCAACGCCCGCATCGATATCATCTATTATTATTACAAACTATTATTTACTTCAGGAAAAATATGAACCACCGCACAAAAAAGATTATATCTTATACACTTACATTGGTTGTAATCGCTATCGCCGCCATATGGATAGCCGGGAAATTCTATCACGGCGGAAATGTGGAGTTTACCGACAATGCACAGGTTTGCCGGCAGATCGTGCCGGTCAACAGCCGCGTGCAGGGTTATATAAGTGAGATAAAATTCAATGAATTTCAGCCTGTCAAAAAGGGTGATACTCTTGTGGTGATCGACGACGCCGATATGCGGCTGCGTGTTGCTCAGGCGCGTGCCGACTATCAGCGCGCCATAGCCGGCCGCGATGTGGCCGACCATAGCGTAGGTGTAGCTTCGGCAAATGCCGCCGTGAGCGAAGCATCGGTGGCGGAGGCGAAGGTGCTTATGGATATGGCCCGCACTGATTTCGACCGATATGCCAAGTTGCTTGAGAAAGAAGCGGTGACCCGTCAGCAATACGATGCAGCCAAGACCGACTACGAGGCTAAGAAAGCCCGCTATGAGATGCTGTCACGCCAGCGTGCCGCATCATCGTCGGTTGTGGCCGAGACCCGTCAGCGTATATCGCAGAATGATGCCGGGGTGGAACTTGCCAAGGCTATGCTCGAGACAGCCGAACTCAATTTGTCATATTGCGTCATTCTCGCTCCGTGCGACGGCTATACCTCCCGCAAAGATATTCAGGTGGGACAGCTCGTGCAGCCGAGTCAGACACTGCTTGACATCGTCGACAGCAACGATACGTGGGTGGCAGCCAACTATAAAGAGACGCAGCTCCGTCATATACATCCCGGGAGTGAGGTGATGATACATGTCGATGCCGTGCCCGACGTGGAATATAAGGGTACGGTAGAGTCGATATCACGCGCTACGGGTGCTTCACTCTCTATTCTGCCTCAGGACAATTCAGCCGGAAATTTCGTGAAGGTGCGCCAGCGTGTTCCCGTTCGTATCTCATTCTCGCCCGACAATTCGCCCGAGGATATGGATAAACTTCGCGCGGGAATGAATGTGGAATGTGAGGTGAAATACTGACATGGCCGACCATAATCATTTCCATCAGGGGCCATTTGATATTCCCGAGGTCCCTGACTTCGTGCCGCGACGCCTCAAGCCGTGGATATTTATATTCTTCGTGCTGATAGTGCAGTTCTCGGGAGGCGTATATCTTGCCGCTGCTACCGATATGGTGGGCACCACCGCCCTTATGCAGCAGGACATACTCATGGCCGGCTATGCCTCCCTGATAGGTCTTGCTATTAATTTCGCCGTGATGTTCCGCGTGAAATTCCGCTTTTCCACGCGCTTTCAGCTCGTGGTGTGCGGGCTTGTGCTCATCGCCGCCAATTTCATATGTGCCAACACTCAAAGCGTGCCCGTGCTGGTGGGTACATGCTTCGTGGCCGGATGGTTCAGGATGCAGGCCACGCTTGCGTGTAATTCCACCATTCAGCTATGGCTCACGCCGGTGCGGGATATGTCGATATTCTTCTGTTATGTCTATATCATAGTCGACAGCGTGATACAGTTGAGCGGAATCGCCACGATCTACACCGCATTTTATTCGCAGTGGGAATACATGCACTGGATTATGGCCGCCCTGCTTGCACTGATGATAGTGCTTGTGCTGATTCTCGTTCGTCAGGCGCGTCCACCCATGTATATACCCCTGCTCGGTATAGACTGGATAGGCGGAGGACTATGGGCAGCGTTTATGCTCTGCTTCACGTTTGTGTGCGTCTACGGTAATTATTTTGACTGGTGGGAAGCCCGTGAGATATGTGCCGCCACATACATAGGACTTGCCTGTCTTGCCATAAACCTGTGGAGAGCCACATTCCTCCATCACCCCTATATCTCGCTTCGGGCGCTGACCAACCGCAACGTTGTCCGTGCCACGGCTGTGTATATGGTCTTTTTTACACTCATGGCTACGGAACACGTGTTTGAACACAGCTACGCAGCCACGGTTCTCGGGTTTGACGAAACCAATCTGATAGATCTCAACTGGTATGTATTCATAGGAATAGTGGCCGGATGCTGGTTCACCTATGTGACATTTGCATTGCGCAAGTGGCGTTACAAGACCATGACCGCCATAGCCTTCGCTCTTGCCATAGTTTATCTCGGTTACTTCTATTTCATGATTGACTACGGAGTGGAGAAAGAAATGCTCTTCATCCCTCTCTTTTTCCGTGGAGCAGCCTCGGTCATAATATCGATTGTATTCCTTACATCGATAGTGCAGAGCGGACTATCTTTTCAGGAATTTCCCAAAGCACTCACCGTCAATGGCTTTACCGGTGCAGTAATGGGTGCGGTATTCGGCCCCGCAATAGTGGGCGAATGGCTCAGCCATACCGTAGCGAAAAACGCCGCCCTTATCAGCGCCTCGATGACCGACTTCAATACCGCCATAACCCACATACCGCTCGGCAACCTGTATGGCATGGTGCAGATACAGGCGCTCATCGTATCAATGAAAGAGATCTACGGCTGGTTGCTCATAATCGCCCTTATATCATTCACGGTAATCTGTATCAGTTACGGCCCCCTCCGCCCGTGGGCCATCTTCCCCAAATGGCGCACAATCCGCCGCACCCTCCGCCGCATAGCTTTCAGCGAGGAAGATGAGCGGAATGTTGTGAGTATGGAAAAATAGATATATCTTTGCAGTGCAGACCTCTCGCGGAGCCGTTGGAAAGGGTGATGCGGGCGGGTCGGCAAAATCAGGTCAGCCATAGGGCTGCCGATACATTTTGTATATGCGTTTACTCGACGCTCGGTCTTGACTCATCGAAATCTGGTAAATTTCAATATCTTCATCAGGACTGTAGCATACGGTAGATGCCTTTGGCTATGCTGTTTATGCCCGCGCGGTGGTGTGCGTAACACTCCGCGGCGGGGTATTGGCATATTCTGCGTGAGGCTTCTGCATGTCTGCTCGTTCAATGAAGATAGGTTTACCAGAGCCTCGATGAGTTGAGCGGGTTGCAAGTACGGCTCTCACGCATTGTCGTTAGATACCATTATTAAATTCACCTACGAGGGGAGCCCGGCGGTATATGAACCAATGAAGAAATATCTGCTCCCGCTCGCGATACTGTTTGCTACAGCCATAATTTTAGGCGTATCGTCCTGTTCACATCGTGACACCACCGAGGTAAATTCGCAACCACAGGTAACAGAGAATGATAACAGCGATGCCGATGCCCCGACGGCGTCGCACGTATTTATCACGGCTGCCCTCGTAACGATGTGTATGCTTATTTGAGTTTATAGAAATAAGCGGCTGTGTCAAAATATGCTATTTCAAAATGTGTTCCGGCGTCCGCAGGCCGCCGAGTTCTTCGTAACCCGGGTCGCCGCAGCTATGCGGAGGCGTCCCGGGTAAATGAAAATGATCCAATAGGCGCCCGATAGGCCGCCGAATATAATGGGAATCAACAAGCTATTCAATCGGCGGCCTTGCGGGCGCCTATGCTTAAGTATCAGATAACCGGCGACGCCTTCGCTGAGCTACGGCGACGCCGGTTACGAATAATTCAGCGCCCACGGGCGCTATTTGATTTTTGATACAGCCTCCTGTTAGTGGCTTGTTTACAGTGGTATAGTAATGTTATTACTTCGATGCCGCGAGGGCGGTGCGGGCGATTTGGGCGGGGGTGAGGCCGCATCGTTCCTGAAGTTCGGTGTAGTTGTAGCGGTTGAGGAATTCTTTGGGAAGTCCCAAGTTTATTACTTTCACCGGAGCTTCGCCGAGATAGGATGCTACTTTCTGACCGAATCCGCCGTCGATTATTCCGTCCTCGGCGGTAATCACGGCTCGATAGTCTTTGAGCGAATCGAGTGTGGCGGTGTCGAGAGTCGAGAGGTTGCGGGGATTGATGAGGGTGACATTTACTCCATCTTTTGCAAGGATGTCGGCGGCCTGAGCCATGAATCCGTACATGAGCCCCGCTCCTATAAGAGCTATATCCTTACCCTGACGAACTATTTCGTATTCGGGCTGCGAATAATCGTCGAGCAGCTTGATATCGGGATTTGATACAGCCACAGCGCCGGGAGTGCGCACCACTACAGGCATGGTATTTTGCTTGACCGACCAGTCGAGCATGGCTTCAAACTCTTCCTTGCAGGTGGGGGCGAGGAACAGCAGTCCGGGAATATTGGAGAGCAATGCGATGTCGAAGAATCCGAGATGTGTTTCGTCGTTCATGCCGAACATCGAGCCGTAGAATACCACAAATGTGGCCGGCTGCTTGTTGAGCGCAATATCCTGACTGAACTGATCGTAGGCACGCTGGAGGAAGCTGCTGACGAATCCGGCCACAGGGCGCATGCCCCCTTTGGCGAGTCCGCTCGCGAGATCTACGGCCGACTGCTCGGCGATGGCCACGTCGATAAACTGACGTCCGGCCTCGCGGCGACGCTCCTTGTCAAAACCGAGCACACCGGGTGTACCGGCGGTGATTGTGACTACCTTTTCGTTTTCCTTCATGCGGCGCAACATACCGCGAGCGAATACTTCGTCGTAAGTTTCAGCCTGAGTCTGCGGCGCTTCCTCATGAAGAGGCGCACCGGTCTTGAGGTCAAACGGTCCTGTGTAGTGATAAGTTTCCTTGTCGGTCTCGGCCACAGGCAGACCCATACCTTTCATGGTGTTGATGTGCACCACTACGGGGTGGTCGATATCCTTGACGGCGCGGAACATCTCGATAAGGCTTGCGAGGTCGTTGCCGTAGTGTACGTAACGGTATCCGTAGCCCATAGCGCGGAACAGATTGGGCTCGGCTGTGCCGTTGGAATTGCGGAGTAGCCGAAGGTCGGCGTAGATTCCGCCGTGGTTTTCGGCAATGCTCATCTGATTGTCGTTGACTACCACGATGAAGTTTGTGCCGAGTGTGGCACCGTAATCGAGACCCTCGAAAGCGACACCGCCGCTTAGCGAGCCGTCGCCTATCACGGCCACAACATTTTCCTTGCCACCCTGAAGATCGCGGGCTTTGGCAAGACCGGCTGCAAGGGCCACGGCCGATGAGGTGTGGCCGAGCGAGTATAAGTCATATTCGCTCTCGGCGGGATTTGTGTAACCGGTCACGTCGTCGTAGTGAGCCGGATCGGTAAACGCTTTCATGCGTCCGGTAATCATCTTGTGGGGATAAGTCTGGTGCGAGACATCAAACACAATCTTATCATCAGGCGTGTCAAATACGTAGTGAAGCGCTATGACGGCCTCGACCATACCGAGGTTAGGGCCTACGTGGCCGCCGTGTACCGATAGTTTTTCGAGAAGCGCGGCACGCATTTCCGCCGCAAGCTGTTTCAGCTCCGGAATCGACATCTTGCGTATGTCGGCCGGAGACTTGATTTCGTTGAGATCTATTTCGTTCATATCTATGAGATTTGTTTCTGCTCTATAAACGTAAAAATCACCTGCCTTGTTTTAACCAAAAATCCATAAATCCTTAACAAAAAATATGCCCGTGGCCTGAATGTGGCGGCGGGCATGGGATAGATGACTAAAGCTTACAGCGATTATGCGTTCACGATATTTTCGGGCAGGATGGGCATGGCTCCTTTCTTGGTGCACACGAAAGCCGAAGTTTCTACTGCAATGCGGTGAGCGTCGGCCACGCTCTTGCCCTTGAGGATGCTGGCAATGAAAGCGGCGGTGAAAGAGTCGCCGGCGCCCACGGTGTCGGCCACTTCCACTGTGGGAGTGGGCTGGAAAGATACATGTCCGGGGGTGAATACGTAGCTACCGTTGATACCGCATGTGAGAATGAGCATCTTAAGATTGTATTTGCCGAGGAGAATCCAGCATTTGTCCTGAAGATCTATGCCGGGATAGCCGAACATGCGGCTTACGATCACCAATTCCTCATCGTTGATCTTGAGGATATTGCAGCGGTTCATCGAGTCGCAGAGGATTTCCTTGGTGTAGAAACCCTGACGCAGGTTGACGTCAAACACCACGAGCGATTCGGGAGTGTGGGGCATCACATCGAGAAATTTATTGATGGTGTTGCGCGACACCACATTGCGCTGAGCAAGCGATCCGAAACACACGGCCTTGGTGTTGCGGGCGAGTTCCTCGAGCTCGGGAGTGAAGGGAATATTGTCCCACGCTACATTTTCCTTTATATCATACTGAGGTATGCCGGCTGCGTCGATTTCAACCTGAACTGTACCGGTGGGGTAGGGTACCTCGGCAATGTGCTGGGTAAGACCCTTGGAGGTGAAGTTTTCCACTATCTCTTTTCCGAGAGCATCGTCGCCCACGGCGCTGACCACGCATCCGGGCAGACCGAACTGCGAAACGTGGTAGGCGAAATTGGCAGGTGCGCCACCTATTTTTTTACCTTCGGGAAGAACGTCCCACAGGGCTTCTCCCATACCGATTACTAAGTCTTTCATATATTGATGAGTTTAAAGTTTTTTTATACGTTGACTGATTTTATCTTGGTGGTGTAGTAGAGCAGATAGATAACGCCCACGGTCATCACGGCTACCGCACCGGCCACACCTACGGCATCCTGAGCGAATCCCATGCAGAGAGGGAACACCGTGCCGCCAAACAGACCCATGATCATCAGACCCGATACCTCGTTTTTCTCGTTGGGCTGACGGTTGAGAGCCTGAGCGAATATCACGCTGAAGATATTGGAGTTGCCGAAACCGATGCATGCTATCGATGCGAGAACAAGACCCTGAGAGGGGGAGATGAACAGTCCGGCCATACCCAGCAACATGCATAACACGCTGAATGCGAAAAATGTTTTGGCAGGAATCTTAGCGAGGAAGTAAGAGCCGAGCAGACAGCCGCCTGTGCGGAAATAGAAGTAAATCTGCGTGCCTATCACCGCGTCCTCCACGCTGAGACCGAATTTCTCATTGAGAATCTGAGGCGCGAAAGTATTGGTGCCCACGTCGATACCTACGTGACACATGATTCCGAGGAAGCAGAGCAGCACGAAAGGAATCTGAAGCAGCACTATGCATTCCTTGAATCCTGTCACCTTATCGGGACGCTCCTCCTCGATGGGTGTGGCGCCGAGGGCTGCGATCGAAAGCAAGCACACCGCACCGAAGATGGGGAAAAGCACTCTCCAGCCCAGACCCAGAGTGGGCATCATGGCTGCCGCGCCCCAAGCCATGAGATAGGGGGCGAGAAGCGATGCGAGCGCCTTGACAAACTGGCCGAAAGTGAGCGTGGATGCCAGACGCGAGGGATTGATGAGACCCGATACGAGTGGATTGAGCGACGTCTGCATCACGGCGTTGCCTATACCGAGCAGCGAGAACGCGATGAGCATGGTATAGTAGCCGGTGTGAAACATAGGTATTATAAGCGACACCAGAGTGAGGAGCAGGGAGAAAAGTACGGTTTTCTTGCGGCCTATCTTGTTCATGAGTATACCGGTGGGAACCGAGAATATCAGGAACCAGAAGAATACCAGCGAGGGGATGAAACCGGCCTGAGCTCCCGAGAGACCGAGATCAGCCTTTACGAAGTTGGTAGCCGAGCCTACAAGATCTACAAAACCCATGGAGAAGAAGCAGAGCATCACGGGAATTATCTGCATCACAAACGACTTGCGGTCGGCGGCGATAGACTGTGCCATAGCTATAGGATATTTTCGGGTTTAATCAATTAGTCTTGATGGAGTAGATGGCGAAATCTGACAGGGAGGCATTGCCACCGAAGCTCTTGATTTCGATATTGGTATAAGGCTCAATGGGGAAAACGAGATTGGTCATCACAAATCGACCGTCGTTACCGAAAAGTTCTATGCTCGAGCGGTCAACAAAGATGCGGAGCGAAATCTTGCCGTCGGTTTCAAACGTGGGTGAAACAGTGGTGGTAGCGAAAGAGTCGCTGAAACACTCCTTTCCGCTTCGGTTACGGTCGAAACTGAATGTGCGCTTGGCCGGATCGTAGGTCAGCACCACGCGATTACCTACCTTGTTGAAAATGGTAATCATCAATGAGTCAACTCCGGCAGCATCGAAGTTGCCCGATATTTCGCATATACCACCGTTTTCAGCGGGGAGTGAATATGTAACACCCTTGGGAGAAACAGCAGCTTTTTTCACGGTTTTGACTGCGCGGTCACGCAGAGCGAGGAGTTCGGGTGAAGGAGCGCTTGAAGCGTATATCAGGCCGTCGGGAGCAGTGAACAGGCTTAGATCGCGGGGAAGGGTATTGGCGCTGCGGAACTGTGAGGTGGGTACTTCGGCAGCATATTCCCAGTTGCTCATCCAGCCTATTGCGGTGCGGCGGTTATCAGGAGCGTCGCTCCATGTCACGAGGGCATAGTTGTCTTTACCATAATCGAGCCATTTGGTAGGAATGTTACCGTCGGCATCAGTATCGGCGGTGAAAGTCTTGCCATCCCAGTCGCCTATGAAATACTGCACGGCCGAGCCGCCGAAAGGACCGCCGGGGTTGATATTGCA
Organism: Duncaniella sp.; assembly: GCA_029060405.1. Lineage (GTDB taxonomy): Bacteria > Bacteroidota > Bacteroidia > Bacteroidales > Muribaculaceae > Duncaniella. Next base: position 14,052 of record JAIDUB010000078.1, read on the forward strand.
TACCAGCATCCATTTTACCTTGTCGGTGCCGTCAACGTGGAGCGGGAACAGATCGGGACATTCCCACACCCCGTCCTGAGCGCCTTCGCCTTTACCGAAAGAGCTCCGGAGAGTCCAGTGCTTGAGGTCAGGTGAGGTGAAGAATAGCATTTCGTGTTCGAGAGCATGGGCGAGGGTGAGATTCCATTCGCCTGTCTGTTCGTTCCAGAAGAAATTGGGATCGCGGGCCTCCGACTCGAGGGTAAGTATAGGATTGGAAGCCAGTTTGGTGAATGACATGCCGTTGTCATTGCTGTATGCGAGACTTTGCATCTGGCTTGTTCCCGCCGAGGTATAGAGAGCCACCACGGCATCCTCGCCGAAGCCGGCTGTATTATTGTGGTCAATCACTGAGCTTCCGCTGAAAATCGAGCCCAATCCGTCGGGACGTAATGCCACCGGCTCGTGTTTCCAGTTGATAAGATCGGTCGACGTTGCGTGTCCCCATGTCATGTTCTGCCATTTCGATCCGTAGGGATTCCACTGGTAGTAGAGGTGCCACACGCCATCTTTGTAGAACATTCCGTTGGGGTCATTCATCCAGCCGTAGAGAGGCGCATGGTGAAAAACAGGACGATAATCGGGTTCACGGTCAGTCCATGTCACGCTGTCGGTCAAAGAAATATTTTTCCAGCATGCCTCACCCTTTGCCTCGCGGACAGAGCTGCGGCTGTGGGGCTGAACAATGTCGAAAGTCACGTTTTTACCCTTGTACTGCTCAAGATCAAAAGGCACCATGAAATCAGTGCGGGTGTGTGCGAGGCGCACGTATATTGTCTCGGCGATTTTACCGTCGACGAGCACGTTTATTCTCGCGTCGTCATTGCTTTCCTGAACGGGAAGCATCAGATAGCGACCCTCGCCTGTGATACGTAAGAGAGTGTTGTTGACACCGAGATGATTTATCTCAATACCGTCGGCTGCGCTAAGCGAGAGCGCCGAAAGGGTGGCGGCCGCACTCATTATGAATTTTCTTAACTGGTATTTCATCATTAGTTATATTTTTTATTTCGTGGATTTGAAAAATTCTGTTTAAAAACGAAACCCGAGAAAACAATCTTTTTTACCTTTGAAATCGTATCTTACCTAACCAAATGTACCTAAAATCTTTCTGACCGGAGGGGAATAAACAGTGTCGATTTAAGGATTTGCCTCCGTGAATTTTTGATATTGCAAAGCTACATAATCGATCATACTCATTGTATAAAAATTATTGCTATTAGTATCAAATATGTTGCATTTCACAAAAAATCATACTTTATGCACGCTTTTTCATAGTTTATTATTACATTTGCATAAGTAATTATCTAATACCGTAAAAATTTGATGAAATTAACATACAGGCTTATCTCAGTGTTGGCGGTCGCCGTCATGCTCTCGATCTTCGTGTCGGGATGCAATAAATCGCCATCCTATCGTATAGGCGTGTCACAGTGCAGTCAGGATGACTGGCGCATGAAGCTCAACGATGAGATATACCGCGAGATAATGCTCCATGATGATGCCGAGGTTGAAATACGGTCGGCCGACGACAGCAATGAAAAGCAGATAGAGGATATCAGGTATTTCGTTGAAAATGATTTTGACATAATAATCGTGTCGCCCAACGAAGCTCCGGCACTTACCCCCATTATAAAAGAGGTGTATGAGCAGGGGATTCCCGTGATAATATTTGACCGTAACATTAAAGGTGACAGCTACACCGCCCGACTCGGTGCCGACGACCGGGCCATAGGCCGCTCGGCTGCCCATTATGCGTTCTCGCTTTTGGGTCGTTCACCCAAGGCTATAGAGATCTGCGGTCGACGCGGAGCTACGCCCGCCGAAGGTCGTCACGATGGATTCACTGAGGAATTCACGTCACACGGAGGTAAGGTGCTTGCCAGTGAGCCAGCCAACTGGAATATGGAATGTGCAGAGCCGCTGACCGATTCGCTGCTGCGTGAACATCCTGATGTGGAGCTGATATTCGCCCATAACGACCGCATGGCTATAGGGGCATCGATGGCGGTGAAGAGTGCGGGCCGTGACGATATAAAAATCATAGGTGTTGATGCAGCTCCCACCATAGGAATTCAGGCCGTGGCCGACAGCATTATCGATGCGACCTTTCTGTATCCTACCGAAGGTCAGCGCATAATCCGCACCGCGTTTGCTATACTCAAGGGTGAGCCGTATCAGCGCGAGACGATTCTCCCCTCGTCATCGGCTGTGGATCTGAGCAATGCCGATATACTGCTGGTGCAGAACGAGGCGCTCAAGGATGAAACCGAGAAAATGAGCATTCTGAAAGAAAAAGTTGATACTTACTGGAGCCGATATTCCACGCAGTCCAATCTGATATATGCCTGTGTAGCTATTATATTATTGTTGTTCGGGCTTGTGTTTCTTGTGCTCAGGGCGTTTTGGGACAACAAGAAGCATCGTGCGATGCTTCAGTCACAGAACCGGGAGCTCGAGGAGCAGCGCGACAGCCTCCGCGCTCTCAATGAAAAGCTCGAGGAGATGACACAGTCGAAACTGATATTTTTCACAAATGTGTCTCATGACCTGCGCACCCCGCTTACCCTCATTTCAGAGCCCGTGGCTCAGCTCGCCAATGCAGGAAATCTCACTCCCGAGCAGCAGGGCATGATAAAGATAGCCGATAAGAACGTGCGCATTCTGCGGCGTCTGATCAATCAGATACTTGACTTCAGGAAATACGAGACCGGCAAGACTTCGATAGCGCTTTCGGAAGTGGATCTGGGTAAAGCCATAGGCGACTGGATGGAGTCATTTCAGGCTCTCGCACGCCGACGCAATCTCAAACTTACAGGTGATATAATGTCTTCGCCACCGGCGCCGACTCTCGCCGTCGACATTGAGAAAATAGAGCGTGTATTTTTCAATCTGCTATCCAACGCTTTCAAATACACTCCCGACAACGGCTCGATACACGTCACCTATAAAGTGATCGGCGATAAAGCGCAACTGTCGGTTGCCGACACCGGAGCCGGTATAAGCGAGCGTGATCTCGGAAATATCTTCGATCGCTTCTTTCAGGTTGAGCGGGTGCATCCCAACGGCTCGGGTATAGGATTGTCGCTTACGAAGGCATTTGTGGAACTGCATGGCGGCAAAATCGAAGTCGAAAGTACGCTTCACAAAGGCTCGGTATTCACCGTTACACTTCCTGTGACGCATGTGGAGGTGTCGGCCGATGACTCCATTCCGGCTATTTCGCAGGCCGATGTCGAGGCCGAACTGGGTGTGATAGAGGAGCAACAGGAGTTTGCCGATGACAAACCTCTGCTTCTCGTAATCGACGATAATAAAGATATTCAGCAACTTATCACCGGACTGCTCTCCGACCGCTTCAATGTAATAACCGCATCTGACGGCAGTGAAGGATTGCGCCGCGCCGTGAAGTATGTGCCCGATCTTATAATATGCGACGTGATGATGCCGGTGATGGACGGCCTTGAATGTTGCCGCCGCCTGAAAGCCGAGGTATCAACATCACATATACCCGTGCTGATGCTTACGGCATGCTCCATGGACGAGCAGCGCGTGCAGGGATATGAGAGCGGAGCCGACGGGTATCTGTCGAAACCGTTCAGCGGAGATGTGCTCAAAGCGCGCTGTCAATCGCTTGTAGAAAACCGCAGGCGTATTCACGATCTGTGGAAAGATCAGGCCTCGGCGCATACACCCCCGGCTCCCGCCGCCAAAGAAAACAAGCCTCTTCCTCCTGCTGAAATCGACAACGATTTCTACCGCCGGTTCCTCGAGATTTTCAATGCCGAGATGGGCAACTCCGAACTTTCGGTCGACTCGCTTGCGTCGAGCATGGGTCTCGAGCGCACTCAGTTTTACCGCAAGATAAAGGCCCTTACCAACTATTCGCCCGTAGAGCTGATAAAAAATCTGCGCCTCAAGCATGCGCAGCATCTGCTCAAGACCACTGACCGCTCGATAAGTGAGATAGCCTATGACACCGGATTTTCCACACCGGCCTATTTCACGCGCTGCTACCGCGAGTGTTACGGCGAGACACCGTCGGAGACCCGCACCAGAATTTCAAAATAAGAATCACTGATTACCACTATATGCGCATCACGGTCATATACCGTCGGTGCGCATTTATTTGATATGTGGCAGAAAAAATTGATAACAAGGATGATAAAAATGTTGCAAAGTATATTAAAAAACGTTCAGTGCTCAATTTTAATACTACATTCAACATTCCTGATATATGCCTGCCACATATAGGGAGTAATTTTGAGCCCAGAAACTTACTAATTATTTCAATAACATGAAAAGATCAATTCTCAGTGCAATCTTGCTGTTGGTGATGGCAATATTGGCGCAGGCGCAGAATATCTCTGTGCAAGGAACGGTGTTTTCCAAGTCAGATGACGAGCCGCTGATCGGTGCCTCGGTAATCTGTGAATCCACCGGAGCCGCCGCGGCAACCGACCTCGACGGTAACTTTATTATTTCAGTGCCCGAAGGTGAATCACTCACTTTCTCTTATGTAGGTTATCAGACGGTATATCTTGCCGCGCTGCCCACCATGACCGTGTATATGGAGGAGGACAACGAACTTCTCGACGAAGTAGTGGTGGTAGGTTACCAGACCGTGCGCAAGGCCGACCTTACCGGCGCGGTTTCGGTAGTGTCGACAAAATCTCTCGAGACATCGGCCGATACCGATCCTATGCGCGCTCTTCAGGGCAAGGTGCCCGGAATGACGATTACGGCCAACGGTTCGCCGAGCGGTACCGGTTCGGTGCGTATACGCGGTATCGGATCATTCAACGCTTCGCAGGATCCGCTTTTCGTAATCGACGGCGTGCCCACGACAGCATCGCTCAATTCTCTTAACATGAACGACATCGAGAGCATGCAGGTGCTCAAGGATGCGGCTTCGGCTTCAATCTACGGTTCGCGTGCAGCTAACGGCGTGGTGATCATAACTACCAAAAACGGTAAACTCGGCGACAAGAAGAAAGTCGACGTGAGCTTCTCGGCCAACCTTACTGCGCAGTTCTATTCGTCGCAGTCGAAAATGAAACTTCTCGACACTCCGGGATACGCTACCGCAATGGCTCAGGCTGCCATTAACGACGGTATAGATCCCGTAAGTTATGCCGCCGGCTACGGTCTTTCGCTCAATTCAGCCACCGGTTATCCCATCAGGGTGTATGATGCCGCCAACAACAGGTATGTGGACTATACCGTCAACGGTTATTACGACGGATACATCAACAACAAGCGCACCATGCTCATGGGTAATACCGACTGGCTTGATGAAATCTCCCGCACAGGTTTCGCTCAGAGCTACGATGTGGCCGTATCCACTGCCTCCGATCTCGGTACGGCATTCTTCTCGCTCGGCTATAAGAACAATGAGGGTATCCTCAAGTATACTAATTTCGAGAATATCGCCGCACGTATGAACACTTCGTTCAATATCTGCCCGGTAGTGTCGGTGGGAGAGAACTTCACCCTCACCTATACGAGTCAGGTCGATTGCCAGCCACTTGAGAATGCACTTAAGATGCCCTCGACCGTTCCCGTGTTTGAGACCGACGGTGTAACCTATGCCGGCCCGGTAGGCAGTATGGCTGACCGCCAGAACCCTCTCCGCGAACTTGCTTTCAATCGCGACAACGCGCTGAACATATGGCGCCTGTTTGGTAACGCTTATATCGACATCAAGCCCGTGAAAGGTCTTGTGCTCCGCTCAAACTTCGGTCTTGACTACGATGCCGCATTCATCCACTCCTATGATTATACATTCCACAGCGACATCGTCAACAACGATACCAACTCCACCACTCTCTCGCAGGCCAACGACTCGAAATGGACTTGGACCAATACGGCCAACTATAACTTCACCTTCTGCAAGGATCACACCATGACTATCCTTGCCGGTATGGAAATGTTCCGCCAGAGCCGTATCGACTTTGCCGGATACAATGAGAATTACGACATCGAGACCCCTGACTACATGTATCCCGATGCCTCTTCAGGTGTAGAGCGATCAACAGGTAACAAGTCGGCCTACGCACTTGTGTCATTCTTCGGTAAGATCGACTACAACTGGCGCAATCTTCTCCTCGCTTCGTTCACTATCCGCCGCGACGGCTCGTCACGTTTCGGAAGCAACAACCGCTACGGTACTTTCCCCGCCGCCACTCTCGGTTACCGTATCTCCGAGAATATCCGCAAGCCTTGGCTCGATGACCTCAAGCTTCGTCTGTCGTGGGGTAAGACCGGTAATCAGGCGATATCCAATACCGCCCGTTATGCACTTTACATAGCCGATTACGGCAGCGACCGCGTCACTTCGACCGCCTATGACCTTCTTCTTCAGCAGAGCGGTATCTTCCCCTCGGGTTACTATGCAAGCCAGACAGCGAATCCCGATCTCAAGTGGGAGACTACGATTCAGTACAATGCAGGTCTTGATTTCGCATTCCTCAACAACCGCCTGTTCGGTACCTACGATGCCTATATCAAGGACGTGAAAGACATGCTTATATCACCCGCTTATCTCGGCTCGATGGGTGAGGGCGGCGCTTCATGGCTCAACGGTCCGTCGCTCCGCAACTGGGGTATGGAATTCCAGATCGGCTGGCGCGATGAACTCCGCTGCGGACTCAGCTACAAGGCTTCTCTTAACCTTGACTTCTTCCGCAACCGCGTGACTTACCTGCCCTCTACCACTACCGGCTCCTATGCCCACACTACTAAAGAGAATCTCGTGCAGGCACGCAAGCCTTACGGTTCGATCGTAGGTTATGTCTACGACGGTCTGTTCCAGACTCAGGAAGAGGTTTATGCTTATGGTCAGGACAATGCACGCCTCGGCGGTATGAAATACGCCGACCTCAATGGCGACGGCAAGATCACTTCGGCTGACCAGACATGGATTTTCAATCCTGTTCCCGATCTCTCGTTCGGTCTCAATATCGAGCTCGGCTACAAGAACTTCGACCTCCAGATGTTCTGGCAGGGCGTGCTCGGTCAGGATGTATACAACAATCAGAAATTCCAGAACGACTTCTGGAGTGTGACCGACGCCGGCAGCAACAAGGGTGTGCGTGTGCTCGATGCATGGCTCCCCGATGTCAACACCGGTTCTAATATCCCCATGCTGACAACTAACAACACCGGCGACGAGGGCCGCACATCTTCATATTTCGTGGAAAACGGTTCTTATGCCAAGCTCCGCACCCTTCAGCTCGGCTACACGCTCCCGTCGAAGGTGATGTCGAAACTCCGCATGTCAAAGGCACGCGTATATCTTTCTGGTCAAAATCTCTGCACCATCAAGAGCCGGAGCCTTACCTGCACGGATCCCGAGAACGCCAACTGGGCATATCCTATCCCCACTTCGCTCTCTTTTGGCCTTCAGCTTAATTTCTAATCCGCTTAAATCTTAAGATTACAATGAAATCGCTTAAAATATTTTCTTTCGCGCTGATTGCTGCTTCAATGACGGCTTGCAACGATTTTATCGATGTGCCTCCTACGGGTGTCGTTGACGGTGAGCTTGCTTATTCCCAGCCCGATAAAATGGTTAATGCGGCTTACGCCTCGCTCGGCGACTGCTGGTATAATTATCCCTTTAACCTGTGGCCTTACGGCGACCTCGGTTCTGACGACTGCCTGAAAGGTGGTGGCGGAACTACCGATACCGGATATCATCCTATGGAGATATGGTCGACTCTCACTTCCACCGCCGGAGAGCTCGATGAACTGTGGTATCGTCTCTATTGTAATATTTCCCGCTGCAACCGCGCTCTCGTGTCGCTTGACGAGCATGGCGTGGAGGTGCTCGGCGAAAGAGTGGCTGCCCAGCGTGTCGCCGAGGTGCATTTCCTCCGCGGTCACAGCTACTTCAAGCTGCTCACCATGTTCCGTCAGATTCCGTGGATTGACGAAGAGGTTTTCAAGGCCAGTTCGCAGGAAAGCGTAAGAAACGATGAGTTTACTTACGAGCAGCTTTTTGAAAAGGTTATCAATGAATTCCAGCAGGCCTACGACGTCCTCCCCATGGAGGTGACCGACGGCGGTGGCCGTGCCAACAAGGTGGCTGCGGCAGCTTATCTGGCCAAGTGCTATCTGACCCTTGCATGGGGCGACGGCTATGAGTCGACCGACGGCGTTGACTTCATCAATCAGAAGTATATGGAGAAGGTGCTCGAATATACCGAAGTGGTGAAAAATTCTCAATACGGTTATCTCGAGGATTTCGGCGATATCTTCCTCCCCGATTACAAGAATAGCAAGGAATCAATCTTTGCCGTGCAGACCTCTCAGTATACCGAGGATAATACCCGTTACGGCCGCGCCAACTGGTCGAATATGCTCAACGGTTGCTGGGGTATGTGGTCATGCGGCTGGGACTTCCACAAGCCTTCGCAGAACCTTGTGAATGCGTTCAAGACCAAGGACGGTCTGCCCATGTTTGATGATTATGCTGATCAGGATGCTTATCCCGTGGCAGGTGATGTCACCACCCAGAAGTGGGATCCTCGCTTGTTCCACACTGTAGGTATGCCCGGCTTCCCCTACAAATACGAGGCCGAATACATGATGACTACCGACAATTCGCGTACTCCCAATACCTACGGCTACTATACTTCGCTCAAGGAAGTGCCTCAGAGAAGCGGTGGTGAGACGTTCGACGACTCTTGGCAGGCGTTTGCAATGAATGATTATGTGTTCCGCTACACCGACGTGATGCTCATGCGTGCCGAAGCTCTGATCGAAAGCGGAGCGGCCGGTTCACTCGATGAGGCCCGCACCATTATCAACGATATCCGCCAGCGCGCCGCCAACTCGATTGAGAAGCATATCGATTATGCCAAGGATTTCTGTGATATCGCACTTTATCCCTCAAGCTATTTTGCCGATAAGGCTTCGGCCCGCAAGTGCCTGCGCTGGGAGCGTCGTCTTGAGATGGCCATGGAGAGCAGCCGCTACTTCGACCTGCGTCGCTGGGGTATCGCATCCGAGGTGCTCAACAAATATTTCACTCTCGAGGAAGCTTCGTCTTACGAAGGTACTCAGTACGGCCAGTATTATAAGGATGCTCATTATACCGCCGATAAGAATGAGTTCTATCCCATTCCTTACAATCAGCTCTACTACGTCCCCGGTCTCTACGAGCAGAATAAACATTATAATTAATCAATCGTCAATACCGTGTTTAAAATGAAAAATATATATAATCTGGCGCTGTTTCTGTTTGCTGCCATCCTTGCGGTATCATGTCAGGACAAGGACTACGATATTGCGGCTCCCGTGATCGCGCCCATTGCAGCCGATGAAATTTCCGGTTCGCTCCAAGGCGACAATTATGTGTGGACATGGACCAAGCCTGCCGGTCTGGATATGATCGTGAATGTCTACAATGGAAATGTATTGCTTATCTCCGAGACTGTGTCGGGCGACAGCTTTACCCAGAAAGATGTCGATACAAATATCCTTTATACTTATGTGTTCAAGCTAACCGACGGCGAGAATCAGTCGCTCGGTGTCGTCAAGCAGTATATGCGTCCCGGCGCTTCACGTATTGCCGGCCTCTCCATGTCTCAGGTTGAGAAGGGTGGGGGATATGATGCCAAGATTGTGTGGAATGCCAATGAGTCGGCCGCTACGGTGGAACTGACCGCCACCAACGGTGCCACCCGCACTATCAGCGAAGTTCTCTCGGCTGATGTTACCGAGTATGTTATCACCGATGTTGTGTTCGGCGAAGAGTGGAACGTTACCCTCACAGCTGTCAACCCCGACGGCCGCTCTCTCCCAGTCAGCACTTCGCTCAAGATCGGCAAGACTGCCATAGGTTTCCTCAGTGTTTATCCCACTCCCGAGGAGCTCGTGGCTGACGGTGACGACGATGAGGCTTGTGCATGGCTTTGGCTGCATGAGGAATATCCCACGGCGCAATACATTTATTTCGGCGACATTACTTCGGCATCCGTTCTTGAGCCTTACCGCGTGCTTTTCTGGATGCGTGACCTTGAAGGTGTGGATGAAGCTGCCGTATTCACTATGCCCGAAGTTGTGCAGAATGCAACCGGTTATGTTAAGGAATGGTATGCTGAAGGCGGTAACCTCCTCCTCTGGAGTCACGCCACAGTATATATCGGTGAGCTCGGACGCATCGATTCCGAAATGCTCAAGACCAACGACCGTACTATTGGTACCGGTGAAGGCGGCTTCAATGGTGACGTATGGTCGATGGCTGTATCTCTCAATCCCGGAAGTGCGTTTACTAAAGATCATTCGTCGCATCCCATATATCGCGGTCTCCAAACCACATCCAACGACCGCTGCAAGCTTATCCCGTTCAAGGGCCCGGGTTGGACTGAAGACCACAACTGTCTGTTCTTCAATATTCCGTTGGCTCTTACCGGTCTTGGAAATCAGGAAGAGGCATGCTACAATGAACTTACCCGCAAGTATGGCATCTATCCTCTCGGTACATGGGACTCACAGATCGATTTCGTTTCTCAGCTCAATGTGTGGGAAGCACAGCAGGGTGATACTGAGTTTAAGGGCACAGTACTCTGTATAGGAAACGGCGGTTGTGAATTCTCGATGAAAAACCCCGACGGCACTCCTGATATCAGTGCTCATCCATCTAACAACTGCTATCAGGACAATGTCCTTACTCTTGCCAAAAACTCACTTGAGTATCTGAAGACAAGATAAACCAAACCTAATACTATATATACATCAATTTTTTAGGTTCGGCGAGGGTGCTCCACAGCATCCTCGCTTTTTTTATATAATCTCAGCGTTTCGCCTCGCCCGGCATCGCTCCGCGATGTCTCAAAGGATGCCCAGATCCGATATAATTTTGCATTTTTTTCCTGACAGTCAACCAAAATCAGGAAAAGACAATGGCCTAATCCGATATAATTTTGCATCGACAAAGTAGGGACATCGCTTTGCGATGTTTCCGGGGGCAGCCTAATCCAATAGGAATTTTGCATTGCCATCGCTTTGCGCCGTTTCCGGCAGCGGCCTAAATGTATTATCTTGAAACTCCGCTATTTAACCGATTTTCTCCACTCGCTTCGATTATCCAAAATGTTAAATAACTGTTAAATATATCGGAAAAATTTGGTGGATTCGTGAAAACTCTCTACCTTTGCACTCGCTTTT
>JAIDUB010000079.1 GCA_029060405.1 Duncaniella sp.
TGACAATTCAGTACCTTCTCGCGAAGATGTCCTTGCATTGCTCGATAGCATCGTCGGCGGACAAATCGCCGATGACAACGAAGCCCTTTCACGACTGAAAAGAATCGGCAGCGGCAAGCCTTACCTTTACATGTATCGCAACCTCTTCCCTGCCCTTCGCGCCTCATGGATATTTGTTGATTTCGCTTATCCGGCAGTCAAGCCGATACCGGTACATTCCGATATACCTGCCGCCTTGGTCGAAACTTATTACGGCATATCTTCACCTATCATTGATATCACGCCGGAATTTCCCCATCGAAAACCATTCTACATGGGATTGAAAACCAATATGCTTTACGACATACTTGCCATTCCGAGTATCGGCGCTGAATTTTATCTCGGGAAGAATATTTCCATCGTAGGCAACTGGTACTACGGCTGGTGGAAAAATGACCATGTGCATCACTACTGGCGCGCCTATGGCGGCGACGTGGCATTGAGATGGTGGTTCGGCTCCGCAGCCCACCGCAAACCGCTCACCGGTCATCATATCGGAATATATGGCGGAATAATTACCTACGATTTCGAATTCGGAGGCGAAGGCTTCATGGGCGGCGATCCCGGCCGTACGCTATGGGACCGGTTCCATACCATGGCCGGCGTGGAATACGGATATTCGCTACCCGTAGGACGCCGACTCAATATCGACTTCACCATCGGCATAGGTTATATGGGCGGTCGATTACAGAAATACGAGCCCAAAGATACTCACTATCTATGGAAATCGACTGAGAATATCTCATGGTTCGGACCTACGAAAGCTGAAATTTCACTCGTGTGGCTGATCGGCAACGGAAATTATAACAAACTTAACAGGAGGGCCAGATGATGAAAAATACCAAGATAACCATGGCAGTTATGCTCGCCCTGTCGCTAACCGGCTGCCACCATAAGGAATTATGCTACGACCACGTTCACCGTGTAGATATTGACGTGGTTTTTGACTGGCAGAATGCCCCCGACGCCACTGCGAAATCAATGGCTCTGTACATGTATGACACAGAATCAGGCGAACATCTCCGTTACATATTCGACAATAACGAGGGTGGCCCCATCAGCATTCCGTTCGGAAAATACAACGGTCTCTGCCTTAACAGCGACGATACCGACTGGGCCATAATACGCAACGAGCACGATATCGAAAAATTCGAGATTTCTACAGCCGATGCCAACTCGCTCGAAACAACAGGACTGTCGACACGCACCATGCCGCGCGCTCGCGCCACTGAGGAAGAACGTGTGGCAAAGACACCGGGAATGATATGGAGCGACAGGCAGGATGCCATTGACCTTCCGGTCACCACCGCCCGCAAGACCATAACCTTCTACCCCGACGATGATATCTGTCACTATACCGTTGACATATACGATGTGGAACACATATCATCGATTGAAGGATCGGCACTCGACGGAACTATCTCCGGCATGGCCGAGGGGTATTATCACGGAAAAAAGCAGCCTACTGAAAATGCCGTGACTATGCCTTTCATAATGACTCTTGACGAGGCCGACAAGTCGCTCCACAGCGAATTTCTCACTTTCGGTGAATGTTCGGGCGAGAAACATGAACATACCCTCACCATCTACATGTATCTTGACGACGGTTCAAAAAAATACTACAATTTCGACGTTACCGATCAGGTCGCCGACGCTCCCGACCCCCATCATGTCCACATAATAATCCACGGACTGTCCATCCCTAATCCCCTGTCGGATACAGGTGGCTTCATACCTGATGTCGATGACTGGGAAGCCGTCTATATAAATTTAAATATGAATCCCCGGTGAACTAAAAGCTATTTAAAAACATTATAATTATATAAAGAACAAAAACAAAACAAACTAATTATGAAAGCAATACAAATTTTACTGGCAATGACAGCCGTGGGGCTGGCAGCCTGTACAGAACAAGAGATTCCCGAGAGCGTGACCCGCGACGGCAACGCCATCGATTTCCGCCCCGCGATGGGCACACGTTCACGCGCCACTGAAACGACCAACGACAATCTCTCGGAATTCACCGCCACAAGTTTCCTCGGTGATGCCAACTACTTCACCAACGTGGTCTTTTCAAAAGGCACTGACGGATTCTTTACCTCTGCCGACAAATATTATTGGCCCGGCGACAAATCCGAACTCAGTTTCTACGCCTACTCTCCATCGGAAGAAGTGTTGACAAGCTACGGAGGTACTATAGTAATGACTCCTACCACAAAGCAGCTGCAGGATTTCTCCGTACCTGAAGATATCGCTGAACAGGTCGACTTTATCACAGCCGACGCTACCGGCAACAAAGATGCTAATGAAGCCTCAGGTGTAGAACTTACATTCGATCACCGTCTGGCACAGGTAGAAGTTCGCGCTAAGAGCGACAACCAGCAATATAAATTCAAAGTAACAGGCGTGCGCATCGGTCGCCCCCAGTACATGGGTACATTTGACTTCACCACAAATACATGGACCCTCGATGACTGGCACGACACTGTGGTCTACACCTCATCATGCGACGAAGTGACCCTTTCATCCACACCGGTCTCCATCATGGGTGCAAGCGGCAATGCAATGCTTCTGCCTCAGAAACTTACACCTTGGAATCCTGTCGATGACCCTGACAACGTAGCCCGTGAAGCATATCTGAGCGTACTTGTCAACATATCCACCGCCGACGGAGCCGTAATCTATCCCTTCCCGTCAGATACACAGAAAGACGCCAGCGGAAATCCCAGAAAATACGCATGGGCCTCAGTTCCGTTGAGCGAGACTTGGGAAGCCGGTAAGAAATACATCTATACCCTCGACTTCACTGAAGGAGCAGGCAACGTTGACCCTGATGATCCTACCCCCGGCGAGCCCGTACTTGGCGACCCCATCAAATTTACAGTGAATGTCACACCTTGGGTTGACACCCCTGTCGCAGAAGACATGCACCCCATCAAAAAGTAAGTCTTTCATAAAACATATCCCCACGAAAATCCCGGAAATCGACTGATTCCCGGGATTTTCGTTGTCTATAATGAACATTTTATCATAATTTTTTCTACCTTTACAGCGCAAAATAAACCTTTAAATCAATTCACAAATGGAAGAAAACAACGGAATCTACTATGAGCCGCGGTATACAATGCGCTGGCTGGGTGTTCAGACTCTTATTGTTGTCGCTATCGCCTTTATACTCGCAGTGGTTGTAAGCAGTATTGACGGATTCGCTCAGGGACGCGTGGAATGCGGCCTGCTTGCCGCCGATGACTACAGTATCATTTCTGACTCACTGGTATATTGCTTCGGCATAATCACCATCACTTCGCTGTCACTGATGCTTGTGGAAATTGCTTTCCGCAAGCCGATTAATAATCTGCAATACGTTCTTATAGAACTTGCCCTGTCGCTGTTTTATCTGCTGCTTCTGGCTATGGCCGAAAAGATCCCGTTTATCGCTTCATACATTATCGTCACGGTGATGACCGTGGGACTGATTGTGCTGTTCATCAAAGGAATAACCGCCAATAAAATGGCTATGGCTCTGATAACGGTTATACTCGTGGTGGAATATGCGCTGATGTATATGCTCCTCATGTTGGGTACGATGGCTCTGCTCGTTGGCAGTCTTGCTCTCTTCGCGTTAATCGCCATAGCGATGTACTTCACTCTGAAGCTGAAGATCGAGAATGAAGAACTTGTACTGAAAAAATGATGGAAAATCAGTCCTTACCTCCGCAATACCACCCTCCACGGCCTCACATGTCGTATGGCAAAAAGCTACTGCTGCTCGGATTGCAGTGCGGAGCTCTGATGATAGGAGCTCTCGCCATATGGATTATGGTATTTTCGCGCGAGGAAACCAATCGAAAGGTTTCCCGCGAGATCTCCGATGAATGGGGCGGCGAGGTGAATATCTTCGGTCCTCTTATTTATGATGAAACCGACAGCATTCCAAATGTTTATCCGGAATCATTAAATTGCCACATAGGAGTAGAATCGAAGTCGCTTCACCGCAACATTTATGAAGCCGAAGTATATTCCGCCCATGTGAATATTTCAGGCAGTTTCAGCAATGTGCATGCTCCCTCGCTGAGCGACAGCGTCATTATCAAATTAGACACCGAACCCGAGCAGATCCTCATGATTTCATCACTGAAACTCAACGGGAAAGATATAGCGTGGAAGGTAACCGAGGGCGCGATATATGCTCCTGTTACAGCTGAAGATCTGAGCGGAAATGTAGTATTCAGTACTGAATTTGACGTAAGGGGCTCTTCGTCGCTAAGTGTGAAACCGATAGGTAAGCGCTCATCTATTACCGTGGAAGGAAGCGCACGTAATCCATCATTCGGTGGCGGCCTTTTACCTGCCGACCGAATGGTTAGCGACAATGAATTCTCGGCTCACTGGCTCAAGACCCTCAGCAACCCCGACGATGTATCAGGTTGGATAATCGTAAAGTTCCTCGTGGGCGTAAGTTCTTATCAGAAAGTTTCGCGCTCCATGAAATATGCGTTCCTTATAATATTGCTGACATTTACCAGCGTGTTATTCACTGAAATAATTACCAAGCAGACTATTCCGCTTACCAATTATTTTCTCATCGGTGCCGCACTTATCCTTTTCTATTCCCTGCTGCTGTCATTCTCCGAGCACATGTCATTCGGCCTCTCCTACTTCATATCAGCTTTCATGACCGTAGCTCTGATTACGGGCTACATGTGGCGCATGCTCCGGTCTGCCAAAGTGGGATTGTGTATGGGAGCTATCCTTACCGGGCTATATGGCAGCTGCTTCATACTGCTGTCGCTTGCCACATATGCGCTCCTGCTCGGCAGCATGATTCTATTTGTAGCTCTTGCCGCCATGATGTACGGCTCTCTCCACATCAGGCATTGAGAGAATAAATGATGTAACAGAATCAAAAACTAAAAATATCCCGACCAAGATGTTAATTATCTTGTCGGGATATTTTCAATTATAAATCTTTGGCTTTACGTTCAGATGGGAGTTAATCACGAAAAAGGGAAGGCAATGAGACCTTTACCGATGCCGGTTTAAGCGATGGAGAGACAGCATGGAGGGTTACATTGCCGGGGACGCGGGAAGTGCGCAGTATCACACTGCAGCGGCCTTCGTGAAGTGAGCGCTCGTTTCCGGTCATAGATTCGTGGGAATTAATATCTCCATTTATCACTCCTGCTATTTCAGCGGGTCCCTCGACTGTAAACGTCACCAATCCGTCGGCATCGGGAACAACACGCCCTTTGGAATCAACAGCCGTCACGTTAACATGAATCAGATCCATTCCATCGGCACTTGCAACGGTTTTATCAGCTTCGGCTTTAAGCGATACGGCTTTACCGGTAGTCTCGATACGGTCAACGGCTATGGCTTTCTTATCTCCGGTATTATAGGCACGAGCCTCGACTGCACCTCCGGCGAAGGGGATATTCTCCCAAAGAATGCGGTTGCGTGATGATGATTTCTCCCGGTCATTATTGCGGCGACCCAGCGAGCGACCGTTTACGATAAGTTCCACTTCATCGGCGTTGGTAAACGTGTAAAGCGTAACCGTATCACCCGGCTGGCGGTTCCAGTGATGCGACAGTTTGAGAGTGCCCACGTTGACGTCGTTCCACACGAGCTTGTCATCGCTTTCGATTATTCCGATACCCACCACGGGCTCATCCTCTCTGAAATAACTTTTCAGAAAAGCCGCCATAGGTTTTGGCTGCAAAGATATGTCAAATACGCCTTGATTCCACCCTTTCGCCGGCCATCCTGCCGACTCACCGAGGTAATCAATCATACCCCAATAGGCAAGACCGATCACTTTATCAAGGTCCATATCAAAATAGTTAGGTCCCATGCCCGAGGTATTGGCTTCGCTCTGGTAAAACATCATCCACGGGTAGCGACGGGAATCACCGGGGAAATACATATAGCGGTAATTGTAGGCCGCTATATCAGTTTCAAGTACGAGTGGAGCCGGCAATGAATCAGTATCGAGATTGCGGCCGCGCGGATGCATGGCCACGGTTACAGGGCGGGTGCGGTCGAACCGTTCCAATAACGTTTTCTGCAACTTATATGCCGTGACACCCCAGTCATTGAAAGGCAGGTTTGAAAGAGTCTGAAGCTCATTTCCGAGACTCCATATCACTACCGACGGATGATTGCGGTCGCGCTTGACCCATTCGCTCACATCGCCGGGCCATTGTTCCATCCATTCGCGACGTCCGCCCGCATACTGGCGCAACCACTTGTCATACAACTCATCCACGACAAGTATTCCGTATCGGTCACAGAGGTTCAGAAATTCCTCGCTATATGGATTATGAGAGGTGCGTATATGATTGAATCCGTAATCCTTGAGCATTTTTATGCGCTTCTCTATAGCCGCAGGATATGCGGCGGCGCCAAGTGCGCCGAGGGTGTGGTGATTGGCAATACCTTTGAGCAGAATTTTCTTGCCGTTGAGTTTCATACCAAACTCGGGAGAAAATTCCACTGACCGTATTCCGAAAGTAGAGGCGACACTGTCGGCGACCGTACCGTCATTGCGCAGCAGGCGCACCGATGCAGTGTAAAGCGAAGGAGAATCCACATCCCACAGCGAGGGATTGAGTATCAGAATACTGTCAAGCACATATTCATAAGTGCGCGGACGCTTGCGCGACTTCACCGAGGCGGTATCGGAATAAACCATTCGCCCTTCAGGATCTGATATCTCCACGATAGTCCTGATATAATCAGGCCGCTTGGGCTTAAAAGTGATCTCGGCGTTGAGAGCGACCACCGCGGAATCTTTAGTTACCGACGGCGTGGTGATGTAAAGCGGGTGACGCGCAAAATATGTATCTTTATCGGTCGTGACGATTTTCACGTCGCGATAAAGACCACCGCCGGTATACCAACGAGAATTTTCAGGTGCGCCGGTCGAGGCTCTTACAGCCACAACATTCGGTTCGCCATATTTCAGTAAATCGGTAATATCAGTTTCAAAGCCGAGGTAGCCGTAATCGGTGCCACCTACCTTTTCTCCATTAAAGTAAACATCACCGTTGAGCATGATTCCTTCGAAATCGAGCAGAACCCTGCGGCCTTCCCACTCGGGTTTCGGAATAAAAGTCTTGCGATACCATCCCGTACCCATCTCCTTAAAGGCTCGAGAACTAAGGCGAGACTTCACATTGGCTACCGAATTGTTGAGATCGGCTTTCTCATCAGCCGCCGGTTCGACCCACGGCTGAGATATCAGAAAATCATGTGGCAGATTCACAGTTTCCCAAGCGCTGTCGTCAGTATCAGGCGAGGCATTAACGGGAATATCGGCGCGCGAGAATTTCCAGTCAAAGTTGAAATTCTCAGTATCGCGTGGCATTCCCCATGCCACTGAGGAAATCAGGAGCGGCATGAGAAAGAGGAAAAAATTTTTCATGGTACAGTTAAATGATTACTTGATAAATTTTGGCGCAAGCATAAATGTACCGATCGATATACCGGCATTCCAGCGCTCCCCTCCTCCGGTAGAGTATTGGGTATAAACCCTGATGTTACCGAAAGGCAGAGTCACTACGCCCGACACTTCACCCACGTATTCGGGGTGTGCGAAAGGCTTGCTCCACCGCGGATTTATAGTACCTTCCTTAAGCTCGATGCGGCGATAAGGCAGGAAACAGTCAAATGTTCCTCTGAGCTGGAACGTAGAAGATATTTTCCATACGGGGTCGATGCCTGCTGCGAGATAGGAATTTGCGCGAAGTGCGGGATTAAAAGCGTCATATGACGCCACTGTGGGATTAAACGCATTGGCCGATACGATAGCGGCATCATAGTTTTCAAGCAAACCCTTGGTTGACCAAATGCCTTTTAATCTCAGACCGGTACTGAATTTACGCGTAATCGGGAAAAACTTCTGCGCGTCGATCGAAGCCTGAAACCATTGTATATGACCGGCCGACGAAGGAAGCACATCACCGTCAGTCTCGAAATGCTTGCTTCCGAGCATATATGATGCAGCCGCCTGCACCTGACATCCTTGAGTGGGTGCGAAACGGTTGTCAAGCGTATTTCTTGTCCACGACACATAGAACTCACCAAGATTGAAAGTGCTGAATGCATACTCGGGCAGACTCATGCCAAGGGCGTCGCGCGCATAGAAACGATCGCTGAGATGTCCTATACCCGCACCTATGTCAAGCGAACTGCGGCGTGCGGTGGCAATGGAGTAGTAAGAGCGTGCGAAAACCTCGGATTTCGTCACGAAATTGGGAGAGCCGAATTCAAAGAACAGACGTTCGCTCTCCGAAAATTTCTGCTGCGATGCCTCGATCTCAAAGCTCCAAGCCGTGGGAGTCACCGTGGGGAACAGTAACCTCACATTGCCGAGCGCCGCGATGTAGCTCTGACCTATCCACAGATTAATACCGGCGTTAAGTGAATTGAAACTCAGTGTGTTGTAAGAGCCGGTAAGAAACAGCATCGAGTTGGTCGACGAAGAGATATATCCACCAAGTCCAAGTGAGAAATTATCTTTCACAAGCGCCTTGAAATTCAGCGAATAAAGCGAATCGGCCTTGTCAAACTCAGGCGTAGGGACAAAATTCACAAGTCGCCCGGGTGTAATGGCGCGGTAATATGCTTCCTTGGCAAATGCGAGGCCGAAAGTATCGGTTTCGTGACGACGGCGGAAAAGTGACTCAAGATAAACATTCTGACCGTGTTTTCCGCCGGTGACTTTTACAGAATCAAATTCCACCACCGGAGTATGTGACTTGAAAATCTCGCGACGTATATTGCGGGTAAGTTTTGGCACACGCGCGTGAATCTTCATCTTTATCGAATCAATCATTTCCAGACCACGGGCATAACCGATATCATAGATTTCCTTGTATTTAGGAAAGTCAAGCAGACTGAATTCCGTGAGGTCGATATGAATGTATACGCCTATATCATTGGGGAAAGGATAATTGTCGGGCTGCATGATCATGTTTTCAAGCTGATCGAGCATGTTGCGCGTAGTGGGTGAGTTGGGAGTTGACACATCCACACCTATAAGAGCCGCGGGAGCAAATTCGGTCATCATCACGTCGACAGGGAAGTTGTCGTAGATACCTCCGTCATACATCGGCAACCCGTCGCGGTCAATCGGTTCAAATACCATCGGGAACGACATCGACATGCGGATAGCGTCGCCAAGATCTCCACCCTTCAACACGATCTTATGCTTTGCAAATACGTCAGACGTCACACAACGGTATGGTACGAAAAGATTATCAAAATTTTCGTCACACTGCTGGGTGTAGGGCGTGAACAGTTCCATGAATGCGAAGTTCATGGGGAGAGGATTGATAAGGCTGGTAGGCAGGCGGGATGTTACTTTGGAGGAATCGTTAAGCCCGAGATTGAGATTGAGCATAGCCGGTGTTTCGGCCGGTTGAAGCAAATAATATGTCAGCTCGGGAGCGATTTTTCCAGTTGACCAATCGGAAAATCCTTTTGACCCGATGAGTTCAAGCATTTCAGCCGGCGTATAACCTGCCGCATACAGGCCGCCTACAATCGAACCCATAGAAGTACCGGTGATATAATCGATAGGAATATCATTGTCCTCAAGGGCCTGTATTACACCTATATGCGCAATACCTTTGGCACCACCGCCACTCAGCACAAGACCTACCGACTGAGGACGCTCCTCAGCCATAGCATTAACAACCGCCAAGAGGGCGGCAAGTATGACAAAAATCTTTTTCATAACGCACGTTGAAAATACTTTCCACAAAATTAAGACTTTTTCGGTTTGAATGTATTAATTTTGTGAAAATTATGGAAAAGTATAACGAAATTCAGCAAATAAAGCGCCGGTTTTATGCGATGCGCAACGGCATCACTGCCGAATCCCTTCGCAATGCCGGTCTCGGATATAGATACATATTCGGCCTTAAC
>JAIDUB010000008.1 GCA_029060405.1 Duncaniella sp.
GTAGCCCATAGGAGAATCGAACTCCTCTTTCAAGAATGAAAATCTTGCGTCCTAGCCGATAGACGAATGGGCCATTGCCGAAATCGCTTGCAAAGTTAAGCAGATATTTTCAGTTGTGCAAATTTTTTTGACTGATTTTTGTACTTTTCGCCGGAAATTTCGGAAGATTTATCAAAAGCGAAAGGTGCGCTCCGTAAATTGAAGGCACCTTTCGGTAAGAGATACTCCTGACCGGATAATAATACCGGAGGGGAGAAGATTAGTCCTGATTGAGGTTGACGCGCTTGAAAGCAACGGCAACGAGACCCTTGGTGGTCTGGTCGAGGAACTGTCCTACAGTGATCTTGCTGTCCTGAACATATTCCTGTTCCATGAGGCAAGATTCCTTGAAGAACTTGTTGAGACGGCCGTTGGCGATGTTCTGAATCATAGCCTCGGGGAGGTTTGCGGCCTTGGCTTCGGCGGTAACCTTCATGATCTCGCGACCCTTTGCAGCATCTTCCTCAGTGATCCAGCCTTTGGAAATATTTGATTCGATGTGGTCTTCGGAGTCGAAGTGGTTGGGGTTGAGGCCGGCTTTCTTGAGAGCTGCTTCCACAGCCTTGCGAACCTGCTCCTGCTTGGTCTTTTCGACAGCCACAGCGATTTCCTGATCGATAGTGGCCTGAGGAACATCTTCGCGGCATACGGCTACGGGGTTCATCGAAGCGATCTGCATGCAGATTTCACGACCTACCTGCTCGTCAACACCTTCGAGGTTGAAGCCTACGATAGCGGCAAGCTTGTTGTTGAAGTGATTGTAAGCAGCGGTAGAGGGAGCCTCTACTACTTCGTAAGCGCCGATTTCGGTCTTTTCGCCGGTCTTACCGCTGAGTTCGGTAATCATATCGGCTACGAGCATACCGTCGACAGTATAAGCCTTGAGTTCTTCTACGGTTTTGAACTTGTTGGCCATCACGAGATCCATGAGCTTGTTGGCAAGGCCGGTGAAACCGTCGTTCTTAGCCACGAAGTCGGTTTCGCAGTTAAGGGCGAGGATAGCGGCAAATTTGCCGTCGGTGCGGGCGATAACGCAGCCTTCGGAAGCCTGACGGTCTTCACGCTTTGCGGCTACGGCCTGACCTTTTTTACGGAGGATTTCAACGGCTGCCTCGATGTCGCCATTGGTTTCGTTGAGTGCTTTTTTGCAGTCCATCAGGCCGGCTGAAGTAAGGTTGCGCAGCTTGGTGATGTCTGCCATTGTAACTGCCATATTGTGTAGTGGTGTTTAGGGTTAACAGATTGGTTAATAAAGAAGGGTCAAAAGGCTGCCCGCGATGGTCAATTCCATCAGGGATGACTTTTGACCCTTATAGTTTTATCGGTTGGTTAACGATCAGGCTTCTTCAGCGGGAGCCTCGGCAGCGGGAGCTTCAGCTTCAACTGCTACGGTCTCCTTCACTTCAGCCTCCTCGTTGCGGCGGGCAACGCGGCGGCGTTCGCGGCGGGGAGCCTTTTCTTCAGTCTGCTCGGCCGATGCTTTCTCGTCGGCTTTCTCAACCTTGCGCTCTTCGAGACCTTCGGCGATCGAAGCGCATACGGTGTCGAGGATGAGCTCGATCGACTTGGATGCGTCGTCGTTGGCGGGGATCACGAAGTCGATGTTGTTGGGGTTGGAGTTTGTGTCGACGATACCGAACACGGGGATACCGAGACGGTTGGCCTCAGCAACTGCGATGTGCTCCTTGAGAACGTCAACTACGAAGAGAGCCGAGGGAAGACGGTTGAGGTCGGCGATAGAGCCGAGGTTCTTCTCGAGCTTTGCGCGCTGACGGGTGATCTGGAGTTTCTCGCGCTTTGAGAGGTTGTCGAAAGTACCGTCGTTGGTCATCTTGTCGATGGTGGTCATCTTCTTGACGGCCTTGCGGATGGTGGGGAAGTTGGTGAGCATACCGCCGGGCCAGCGCTCGATCACATAAGGCATGTTGACCGATGAAGCCTTCTCGGCGAGAAGCTCTTTGGCCTGCTTCTTTGTAGCTACGAAGAGGATCTTCTTGCCGCCGCGGGCTATGTTGCGGAGAGCGGCAGCAGCTTCTTCAAGCTTGGCCTGAGTTTTATAGAGGTCGATGATGTGGATACCGTTGCGCTCCATGAAGATGTAAGGAGCCATAGCAGGATTCCATTTTCTTTTCATGTGGCCGAAATGGCAGCCTGCTTCGAGGAGTTGGTCAAAATTGGGAGTTGACATGATTTATTTCTGGTGAATGAGTTTACGTTCTTTTGATAAATACAATTCAGCGGTAGGGAACGTGTCCATCCGTAGAATTTAGATTCTAAACACAATGACGACGCAGATGTCAGGCTGCGGCATCGGAATGGGGGATTAACGCTTGGAGAACTGGAAGCGCTTGCGTGCTTTGGGACGACCCGGTTTCTTACGCTCGACAGCGCGGGGGTCGCGGGTCATGAAGCCTTCCACGCGGAGTGCGTGCTTGTCCTCGGGGTTGATCTTTACAAGGGCGCGGGCGATAGCAAGACGGAGAGCTTCGGCCTGACCTTTGTAACCGCCACCGTTGAGGTTGACCTTGATGTCATATTTCTCTACGGCTTCGAGGGTATTCAGAGGCTGCTTAACGATATATTGGAGGATGGATGAGGGGAAATACACATCCAAGGGACGCTTGTTGATGGTGATAACGCCGTTACCTTCTTTGACGATAACGCGAGCTACGGCGGCTTTACGACGTCCTACTGCATTTACTGATTCCATTCTTCAATTATTTAATTTTGTTGATGTCAATTACTTCGGGGTTCTGCGCTTCGTGGGGATGCGTGGGACCGTTGTAGACGTGCATGTTCTCGATGATGCGACGGCCGAGACGGTTCTTGGGAAGCATACCTTTTACCACCTTGATGAAGAGGGGGTGATAGCCGGGCTTGATGTGCTTGTTGAACGACTTCTTCATGAGGATCTCGGGAGTAGACACGCGCTGACCGCCGGGATAGCCGGTGTAGCGGAGATACTCACGGTCGGTCATCTTCTTGCCGGTCAGACGCACTTTGTCGGCATTGATGATGATTACATTGTCGCCGCACTCTACGTTGGGAGAGTAGCAGGGCTTGTTCTTACCGCGCAGAATCAGTGCGACGGTAGCGCAGAGACGTCCGAGTACCTGATCGGTAGCATCGATGACGACCCACTTGTGGTCAACGCTTTCGGCGTTGGGTGTGAGGGTTTTGTAGCTTAAAGTATCCACGTTTTAATGTTAATTAATAGATAGTTAAATGTTGGCTTCTCATGCGCTTCGCTCGGCCAAAAGCTCCGCGCCGATAGGCCGTTGGTTTATTAATTGGACATAATCGGACTGCAAAGGTAGCAAATTTCCCCCGCTTTATCAAATATTTTTAAGATTTTTTAGCACGCTGCTTAAAATCCCTCTCCCCGAAATGATCACAAGAAATTTCGGAAAGAGGGAAAAAGAGGGGGAGCGATGTGTTTTTCGTAGATCAGAGTGGGGATTACGAGGGGTCGTCGAAGTAATTTCCGCTGAGGGCCGGGAGGGATTCAACATTGATTCTTGAGAAGAACCGCTTGCGCGATGATGATTCCTTGGCCCACATTTCTTTAGTGCCGTTTTCATCGGCCTTAAATGACAGATGATTGTCGATCGACATGCTTTCGGCCACTTTCTCCACATCCTGATTGGCGCCGATATATGTAAATATCCAGCCGCAGTGCTTGAGGGAGTCAATGAGTGACTTTATGGCTTTGCCGTCGTATTCGGTCGATGCGTTTTCATAGCCGTCGGTAATCACGGTGACGAGCACTATGTCGCCATCCTCTACCTTGGAACGGATTGTGGTCATCGACCGGCCCATGGCGTCGTAGAGTGGCGTGCTGGCAGCCGGCTGATAATGTTTCGGGGTTATGTCGATGGCTTTTGCGGCGGGGGTGTCGCAGTATATTTCGTTGTAGCGGGAGGTATTGAATGAGATTAGTGTGACGAAGTGCGTCTGGTTGGGATGGTCGATCTGTGCCTGACGGATGGTCTGCAATGTTTCGTTTACGCCTGACAGAGCAGGCTGGTAGATGGATTGCATCGAGCCGCTTTCATCAAGTATAATGAGGTTGTGCACGCGCTTGTGCGCAGGCTGTGGTGCGGGCTCTCCGGCGGGGGCGGGTTCGCCCTGAGGGGTAGGGCTCGGTTCGCTGACGGGTGAGTCGACGGTGTGTTTG
>JAIDUB010000080.1 GCA_029060405.1 Duncaniella sp.
CGACGCCTTCGCTGAGCTACGGCGGCGCCGGTTACGAATAATTCAGCGCCCACGGGCGCTATTTGATTTTTGACACAACCTTCTACTTGAGATTGATATTAAAACAAGCTGAAAAGTAATTGTGCCTCGCGGAAACATTCGTGATGATTTAATTGTTTTGAAAATGGATTTTTATTTACTTTGCAGTCGTTTCAACATTTCAAGAGGGACTGCGATTTCATCAATTCAAAAAAATTACGAAATCATGCAACCAGACAATCTCCTGCAGATATACAGCGCCTCCTTCAGAAAAAACTGGGAGCTTCCGGCAATTACCGATTATAGCACGGGCGACACGATGACCTACTCTGACCTGTCGCGTCGCATTGCCGCCACGCACCTGATGTTTAAGGAATCAGGTATAAAGCCGGGCGACAAAATCGCACTCATGGGCAAGAACAGTATTTCATGGATTGTGGTATATATGGCCACTATCACCTACGGGGCGGTGATCGTGCCGGTACTGGCTGAATTTAACGTTCAGGATGCGCAGCACATTATCAATCACTCGGGATCGAAGCTGCTGTTTATATCGGAGAGTATCTTCGAGCACATGTATTTTGACTCGATACCGAAGGTAAAGGCAGTGATGTCGCTTGAAAAACGTGCTGTGCTCGCCGAGCATCCTGCCAACAATCATAAATTTGAGAATTTTCTCAAGCGCATGCCCGATCGCATGAAGAAGACCTATCCGGGGGGATTCACGGCGGCCGATGTATCGTATCCGGTGCTTTCACGTGACTCACTTGCCGAGATAAACTATACCTCGGGTACCACGGGATTCTCAAAGGGCGTGATGCTTACGCTCGACAATCTGAGCGGCAACGTGACATTCGGCATCGACTCGCGGCTGCATTACCGCGGCTCGCGGTGCTTGTGTTTTCTTCCGCTGGCTCATGCCTACGGATGTGCGTTTGACATGCTGGTGCCACTGGCTGTGGGTACACATATCACGGTACTGGGCAAGCTGCCTACACCCAAACTGCTGCTGAAAGCTTTCAGCGAAGTGCGCCCTAATCTCGTAATCACCGTGCCGCTGATACTCGAGAAGATTTACCGCAACAAGATTCTTCCGGTTATCAAGAAGCCGTCGATGCGTCGCCTGATGGCAATTCCCGGACTCAACCGCTTGGTCTACCGCAAGATCTGCCATCAGCTTGTGGAAGCATTTGGCGGAGAGTTTGAGGAAGTGATAGTGGGCGGAGCGCCGCTCAATCACGAGGTGGAGGAATTTCTTCACAAAATAAAATTTCCGTTCACGGTGGGCTACGGCATGACCGAGTGCGGCCCGCTGATAAGCTATACTCCGTGGCGGGAGTTTGTGGTGGGCTCATCGGGACGCACGCTCCCGTGCATGGAGAGCAAAATCGACAGCGTGGATCCCGAGCGCGTTCCGGGCGAGATATGCGTGCGCGGACAGAATGTGATGCGGGGCTATTACCGTAATCCCGAGGCCACGGAAGCCGTGCTTGACGCCGAGGGATGGCTTCACACGGGCGACATGGGTACACGCACCCCCGACGGTACTATTTTCATACGCGGGCGCAGCAAGACAATGATACTTACCGCTACAGGGCAGAACATCTACCCCGAGGAAATCGAGGCCAAGCTCAACAATATGCCTTTCGTAGCCGAAAGCCTCGTAGTGGAACGCGGCAATAATCTGGTGGCACTCGTGTATCCCGACTATGAGGAGGTGGATCGCAACGGCCTTACCAACGCTCAGCTTCCCAAGCTGATGGAAGGAGTGCTCACCGAGCTTAACAAGCTCGTGGCTCCTTACGAGAAAATCGACCATATACAGCTTATTGCCAACGAATTTGAGAAGACTCCCAAGCGATCTATCAAGCGCTATCTATACAATGCCTGACCGCAGCCGGGCATAGCATCTGATCCATTCATCGCATTATGACCGAAAAATATATACACACCTCGCGCATAAAGGTGCGCGACTATGAAATTGACGCTCAGGGGATAGTCAACAATGCCAACTATCTCCACTATCTCGAACTGACACGCCACGACTTCTGTGAAGAACGCGGCTACTCGTTTGCCGCCATGCATGCCGACGGCGTTGATCCGGTGGTACGCCGAGTGGAGATGGACTATATCACATCACTCCGCATGGGCGATGAGATGGTGTCGTGTCTCAACTTCCGTCGCCGCGGCGCCCGCTTTTATTTCGATCAGGACATCTACCGTGCATCTGACATGGCTCCGGTGCTTCGTGCGGTAGTCACTATAGTGTGTCTGGAGGACGGCCGGCTTTCGCGCGGCGAGCGTCTCGCTGCCGCCTTCGCCGACTGCATAACAGAGGAATAAGCGCATGGAACGCGATACACTCCTCTACCGTATAGCATTTGCCTCACAGCGTAATCTGTCACTTCCGGCAGCAACGGAACTCCTTGCCCGCGCCGGAAGCGAGGAGCGATATTTCACCATGAGTGCCGACGAGCTGCGCCACACCACAGGCAGCAACAACCGGCTGTGGGATGCGGCGAGGCGTGCCAAGCTCGTTGACGAGGCTCGGAGAGAAATGGCATTTATAGAAAGTCACTCGGTAAGGTGCATATATTTCACCGATGCCGACTATCCGCAGCGGCTTCTCAACTGCGAGGATGCTCCGCTGATGCTCTACGGACTGGGTAACTGTGACCTTAACGCTCAGGCGGTCATGGGAGTGGTAGGTACGCGCCACGCTACGAATTACGGCAACGACATCACTACACGCATCATTACAGATATTGCCGCGCAGGCGATGAATCAGCCGGTAATAGTCAGCGGCTTGGCTCTCGGGGTTGACATTGCGGCTCACCGCGCGGCACTCAAGTCAGGACTTCCTACCGTGGCGGTACTCGCCCACGGCCTCAACACGATATATCCGGCCGTACATCGCGCTGAAGCCGTGGAGATAATCAACAGCGGCGGGATGCTGCTGACCGATTACCGCTCCATCGATACCATTCACCGGGGCAATTTCCTTGCACGCAACCGCATAGTGGCGGGAATGAGCGACTGCCTGCTGGTGACGGAAAGCGCGCTTAAAGGTGGCGCTCTTGTCACGGCGCACCTTGCAGCCGGATATGACCGCGAGGTACTCGCTGTGCCCGGCCGGGTGGGCGATTTATATAGCGAGGGGTGCAACCGTCTTATATTCAACCATTCGGCAAGGCTCGTCACCTCGGCCGGCGACATCATCAACGCCATGCGCTGGCCCGAGCGGCCCGAGGAGGGGGAGCAGGGTTCACTGTTTGAGGAGCTTACGATGGAGGAATCGACGGTGATGGATACCATCAGGGAGCAAGGCGAAGCTTCGTTCGGCACATTGCTGCAAAAACTCCACGTCCCCACAGCCCGGTTGACGGGTCTGCTCGTGGACATGGAGTTTAAAGGCTATATACGCGCTATCCCCGGAGGGAAATACCGTATCAGCGTATGACGGTAAATTTCAGCGGTTTCGTCGAACTGTAGCGTGGGTGGCGGCTTACGACGGCATAAACGCGATATGTACCGTCGGCAACCTGATTACCGGCATCGTCACGCAAATCCCATTCAAATGAATCACCGGTGACGGTACGCGACATTATGTGACGGCCATGAAGGTCCTCGACCACGATACGCGCGTCGGGGGTATCGGCCAGAGGATGGTCGAGCGTGAAAACCGCCGACGTCTTTACCACATCGCTCTCCATATTGAGCGAGCATGCAAACGCCTCCTCCACTACGTAGAAATCAAGTTGGCGTGAAGTAGTGTTTCCGGCATTGTCCGATGCCTTTACCGTAATCGAGTGGCGACCGTCGTTGAGCGCCTGAGGTGTGATGGTGGCTGTGTAGCCGCCCTCGCCGTCGGAACGGAGCATGCGGTCGACATTGGCTACTGAAAATTTGCCGTCGAGCAATACGCTGAGAGCCGCTCCCACCGCGGAGTTATTCTTGCACACACCCGAGCCCGCGTCGCTCACATTTATTGTGATGCAAGGTGTGCGTGAGGTCTCTACCCTTGAGCCGTCGAGAAGTATATCATCGATAATAATTTCAATTTCCGGTGCTTCAGTATCGGGCGAAGCCATATCGGGGTCATATCCGGCAATAGTGACGTCGGTAGAATAGCCGGCCGCCATAGAAAAACCTGAATCCGGGCGCGCAAACATGGCCAAGCGGTTAGTTCCGTTCTCATTGGCTACCGCGGGAACGGTAATATACGCCTCCCACTTACCGCCTGTCACTTTACAATCAGTCTCGGCAATGACGGTCTCATCAAGCTTCACAATAAAGCGATCTTCATTGTCGGCCGCGACATTAGCGTAAGAAAGGAAAGTTACAGGCACATCATACAACTTGATATTAAGCATACCGTTGAACCCTGCACACAACGTGCCATCATTATCAAGAATTTCGCCCGAAATGCGGGTGCGCCTGCAAGGAATGAGCGTGAGCCCTCCTTCGGTATCAAGCGTAACCTGAGCGTCGATGCGCGGCAGGGGCAGAGCCGGATCGCCACCGAGATTATAACTCAGGGCATTGGTACGCACCGATTGACCTTCCTCCTGCATAGCCGACATGGTCGAGCGATATACCTCGCCGATCGTGCGGTTGGTCATATCATAATATCTGCGGGCGAATTCGTTGCAGAAAGCCTGATTGTTTTTCAGATACACCTCGCGCGCCGGACCGATGATAAACGTGGATCCGCCTTCTTCTCTCAGAAGCAGATCGGAGATCAGTCCTCGATATTCATAGTCAAGCATGTAAGGGTGGCAACTTGCCGAGAGGAACAGCGAAGCCGATCCAAACTGCAATCCGTCGAAAAACGATCGGGTGATCAACGACTCGGAAAAGAGTGATCCGCGCGAACTGTGACCGGCATAGGTTATCATAGCCGGATCGGAAGCGAAACCCGCACGTATATGTTTCACCAATGTACTGTTATTCTCACTCGGCGACGGATTTACATAAGCCGCATCATAGCAGCGTGACACAGTCAGTCCCGGAAAAGCCGAGAGCATCTCGGCCGACGCATCCTCGGCTCCGAGAGCGTGCTGATTCTCGTTTCCCTTGTCGGCCATCATCATTACAAATGACGGATCACCCGATAGCATCGGGTTCTCAAGATATGCTACTGCCTTATCGACAAGCAGTTCAGCTTCGGCCACACTAAACGCCGGGAAACGTCCCACAGCCACGTCGATCACTCGGGATGTGACATTATCTATGCGGGTAGAAATATCAGGTTCAATCTCATCCTCTACAAAACCGAAGAATGAATCACTCGTATATGCCTTGGCTATATTGTAGGCATTGCTCTGCAGTTCAGCCTGATATGTGGGAAGGTATACATTTGAGGTCGAGGCGACAGCAGCGTTATCGTAGAATCCGGCTCCGATAAGAAGCACATATTTCAGGCGATTGTCACGATCGTGAAGCATCTTGACAAACATGCGGACTGAATTAGGAGTGAAACTTCCCGATCCGAATTCATTGAGCACATCGGCTTTATCAGCGACGAGCACCTCAAGTCCCTGATGCGAAGCGTGAGCCTCGGCAAGCCTGCGGGCATCCGGGACAAAATCACGCGCTGCGATTATCACCATGTCATATCCGCCTTTAATCGAGTGCAGGTCGGTGTTATCCACCATCTCCTCATAAGCCGGCTCCATGAGCGAGGGGGAATAAGGATAAAAAGCCTCGATCTTGCGGATACCACTGCCTGAAGGCAGATTGAAAATGATACCGCCATCGGTCGCTTGGGTAGCGAGACGTGTCACATTGCGCACATCGGTCACATCCCATACTATCGCATTTCCCTTGGCTGTATTCAATATCGCATCACCGGCTGCATCGGGAGTGAAATACATGGAAAGCGTGGAGCAGTTATCGTCAAGAACGTTCGCCCGCGAATACGTGACCCACATGTTATCGAGACACATCAGGCTTACATCGGTGTCGCGGTCGGGCCTTAGAGTGAATGTTACGCTATTAACTCCCTCGTCGGGTATAAAGGAAGCAACGTTATATTTGCTCATCGGGCGATACACCTCCTTCTCGTTTGTCGCGCGATATATTCGGTTGGTTTCAGCCGGCTTGAACTGAATTCCCGGCGAAGCCGATACTTCAGGCAGCATATAGTTGACCTCAGTGTGCTTGCCTATAGCCTTGTAACCCATATATCCGTCGCCTGAATATCCCGTCAGACCGAAAGTCACACCGTAAGGATCATCATCGGTGATATTGCGGCTATACCACCATGCGCCGCCTGTAGCGGGATTAAATTCGCGCGGATAGCATGCCGACAGAGTAGTGTGGGTAGCCTGACGCGGGGCATCGCTGCGAACCTCGTAGGACAGCACGGGCATTTCGGCGGCCTCATCATCTTCCGAGAGAAAATAAAACGATCCTCTCGAATATCGGTTGGTTTTCACGCCCACCGATTTTGCCGTCTCCATTTCATAGCGGGTCTCACCCTCGCCATAAAAATATAGAGCACCACCTTCATGAGCTACCTGCACCTGAGGTAATGCAACCGGTTGTGTGCGGAATTCAAGCGACATCTCCACACTGCCGAATCCTCTCACCGCCACCTTTTCAGGATGCGTGAAACCCCACGCCCTCAGTTTATCGTAAGGGATACGCTGCACGCCCGTAGAGTCGACCCTTACCTTAATCCACTTTCCGGATGACAGTGGCGAATCTGCGGGAAAATCAATCGCAGCCCGTGAAGAAAAAATTGTAAAGATTATCGAGAGTGTAAGCAGGAGAGAATATT
The DNA here is from genome assembly GCA_029060405.1 of Duncaniella sp. Classification (GTDB taxonomy): domain Bacteria; phylum Bacteroidota; class Bacteroidia; order Bacteroidales; family Muribaculaceae; genus Duncaniella. The sequence continues at coordinate 6,803 of JAIDUB010000080.1, forward strand.
TCATGACAGAAAAAAATCAATCTTAGTAGTATTTTCAAAGTATTTTCACTGACAGCACCTCGCGTGAATCAATCGAGGCAGTCACACGCTGACCCGCGACAAGTTTCACCGGATCACCGGCCTGAGCCGCAAGTATCATATCGCCCATCTTCAGAGTCATGTATCGCGATACCGACGCTACGGCCGATTTTATCTCAGAATTTATATCCACCTCGATATCGGCTACCGGTGTCGTGACATGCACGGGTTCATCACCGAGATCGGCAACGGGAATCCATGCGCCCGGAGCGAGCGACGCATCCATTCCGCAGAGCAGTCCGCCCGACAGGTCAGCGGGCACCTGCGGGAGGTGTAGCCGGAGAGCCACGGTGACGGCATCGACGTAGCGCGACGCAAATGCCGGTGCTATATCGCGGCCAAGCCTGCCCACTCGCAGAGCAATTACCGGCTGCCCCTGCCATCCCTCGCCAAGATCGGGAATGAATACAGGACGTCCGGGAAGCACCAATGCAGAGTCAGGGACTATGCAGGCCGGTATCGATGGCGTGACAGGTTGTGAGACTGACTGACGTAAGAGAGCTATAATTTTCATCGGCGAGCCGAAAGACGGTTATACATCACTGCAAGATGCGCATAAATCGACGTATTTGTAACCACTATTTCGGGTGATGTACGGATGCGGAAAGGAGTAAAATTCCACAATGCCTTGAATCCCGCGGCGACACAGTTGGCAGCCACATCGGCGGCAATATCCACAGGCACTGCTATTATGGCGATCTCGGCATCAAGTTCACCCCGACGCGCCGCCAGTTCATCTGCATGGAATATAGGCACCTCACCTATCGTGGTGCCCACAAGCTCGGGATTGACATCAAAACCGGCCACGATATTAAGGCCGAACCTTCGCAGACCTGAATCGGCGATAAGGGCCGCGCCGAGAGAACCGGCTCCCATTATCACCGCATTGTGACTGCGGGCAAAGCCAAGAAAATCGACAAGCACCTGCTCAAGCTCGGCCACATCGTAGCCTATACGGGTCTTGCCGCGGATATTGAGATATGAAAGATCCTTCGCTATCTGCGACGAATCCACGTTAAGCTCACGCGAAATAGCGGTGGATGACACGCGCTCTACACCGTGGGCACGCAGACGGCTCACGCAGGCCAGATACCACGGCAGGCGCCGCAGCGTAGGCTCGGGAATATAGGGTACAGTGTTATCCATTACACAAATTGTTGATTAGGCGCACAAAGGTACAAAAATTTTTCCTCTTTTTCCACTACAATACTACTTTTCACACTTTTTTAACGCAGTGACAAGGACTTAAATCGTAACTTCATGCACTATTAAATATTCATAATAACTTAAAGTTGTAAAATTATTCAGCATGAATAATATCGTTTATGCCTAAATTAATATATTGGCTTTCAAAAATGAGAGACAATGTCTCACATTTTTAATCATCAAAATATATCCTATCTCATAAGAATTAGATATTTTGAGCTCTACAAGAGAGGCTTCAATTCATATTTACGAATTTAAACAACCAACCCACAAAGGTTGTCAATTATGTCTATGGCATTTGTATAGTGGCACACTGGAGCCTCTCATTTCGCAGCGATGTAAACACCTCAACCATAACAATGTGGACTTGCCTATGCGACCCGGAGGGTCAACCATCTCTATAACCCCGGGCGCTCGTCACCCGGGGTAGCTCCACCATAACCAACCCAACCTCGGAGAGGTTGAACCATGCCGCCTGATTGTTCAGCCCCTCCCGGGCTGATATATTCATAATGGCCTCGTTCCCACGGGTCACAAGGACCCGCGGTTAGTAAGATGTCTACCCCTCCGGGGTGAAATCATTAAGCAGTCTCATTCTGATAGTCAACCAAAATCAGGCAAACCAGTAATCCATGCGCGTGTCGCGTAGTGTCTCAAGCTCGGCAATCTCTGTCTCGACCTTCGCCTTCTGCGCCTCAATCGCCTCCACCTTCCTCGCAAATTCCTCCTGCAAGGCGAGAGGCGGAAGTAAAAGCGGCAACTTCCTTAAATCAGATAAATTGATTTGCTTTAGTGTTGTTCCTCGCGTATAAAATTTAATAAAATCCTGTGGCCTATCTTGTTTTAGATATTCGTACAGGTATGTCCTTGAAATTGTGACAGGAAACATAAGCGGGACAATACCTCGCGTCACATTACAGCCAGCTAAAGACATATCAGCAAGTCTTACTAATCCGGTTGTACCTCGCACACAAATTAGAATCTCATTACCACAAAGAATAGTTCGCTTATATGAATCTGAAATTTCCGGATTTATACATTTAAGATTATTTACTGAAACAAACCTACTATGGGTAAAATCAACAGGTCTAACTACCGGTACTCCATTGACATAATCTTCCCCCGGTTGTACTATTCCATAAGATATTGAACAGTCGGGGCTTACACATTCTTCCAATGAATAGACTTCCCATCCCTTAGGGTTAGTAATAGTATCGCCGAAAGTGTCATAGAAAACCGATTGCGTGAGGGAGTCGAGGTGCGTCAGCAGCTCTCGGTTCTTGGTAATCAGGTCGTTGATCCGGTCAAGTTCTGCGACAATCTGCTCCTGAACCGTCATCGGGGGAACCGGAACATCAATCCCTCTCACGATATCAGAGTTCAGATTGCTGACTATGCCTCGTCTGACCAATTTTTCGAAAAGTGCATAGGTGGTATGGGAAGAAAGAAAATAATAAAGGAAATCAGGTATAAAATATTTTTCAACACCCTTAATGGCCAACCAACCGTCGTGAATGCATCCATCGATATTCAGGATGTAAGGTCGGCCGAAACTCATCGAATTAGAGAGAAGGAAATCTCCTTTGAAAACCTGACGGGTTTTAGCAAGGCCCTCTTTTATGATTTTCTCCTTGGTGGAGGAAATATATTTTGAACCTACAGCGACGTCTCCTATCTTAATCCAGTTAAGGCCATCTTCTGAATCAGTCAAATAGCTCTGAATAGGCCGGGGGGAGCCACCTCTCACTATTTCACACAGTGTCCCAAATTTGTAGTACTCCCAGTTATGGTTCATATCATTCTCACCGCTTGGTGACGCCCCAGAGCATTTTGGTGCGGAGGGTGTCGAAGAAGTTGCTGCCGGGGAAATGGATGAGGCGCACTGATGTGGAGGCGCGCTTCACTGTGAGCCGCGCCGTAAGCGGAAGCACCATGTTGCGGCCGTCGAGCGACACGCGATAGCTGTTGCTGCGCGAGCTTACGCTGAGATCAATGGTGCGGTGATGGCTCACCACCAGCGGACGCATAGTCAGTGCATGGGGCGCGATGGGCGAAATTACAAACGCGGGTGCATTAGGCTCTATCACGGGGCCGCCCACCGAGAGATTGTAGGCCGTACTGCCTGTGGGAGTGGAAATTATGATGCCGTCGCCCTGATAGTCGGCCACCTGCATGCCATCGAGCCGTGTATCTACCGATATCATCGAGGCGGTATCCTGCCGCAATATGGCAACTTCGTTTAGCGCATAGGGGTTAAACGGGCGGGTAAATGGTGTGACCTCGTCGTGCACGATCACCTCGAGCATAGCACGCGACTCTATGGTATACTTCCCCGAAAGCAGCCGGGAAGTGATTGCGGGAGCATGTTCAAGAGACTCATCGGCGAGGAATCCGAGATGACCGGTATTGAAGCCGATTACGGGTATATCCTTATTGGCAGCCGCGGCAGCGCAACGGAGCAGCGTACCGTCGCCCCCTACGCTTACTATTATATCGGCCTCAAATTCATCGCCGGCAAACTCGGTGTAACGGTCGGCGCCCACCGCACCGGCATCGCGCAGGGTGTTGAGCAGTCGGCTTTCGATAGATATTTCGGCTCCGCCCAGCTCCAGCTCTCTCATGAAGCGGTTGATAAGAGCGATATCGCGGGGCGACTGGCGGCGCTTGCCTATAAAGGAGATTTTCATCGGTCAGATATTTAGTATTCTAATAAGTTCATTCACACGCCGTCGCGCCACGGCATCGGGGCCTGATTCATCATCGGCATCAGAGCCGGGATCAGATGAGCGGACGGAGGTGACCGTGTAGCCGTAACGCTCGAGCGACCGTGCCACAAGCTCGGGATTACGATGATTCACACGCAGCTCCACTACCGACGGCTCGCCAAGCGCCACACCCGACACTACATTTAGGTTCAGCACGTGGGCGTCACAATCCTCCACGGCACGGCTCAGGAGCGATGCGCTGTACTGTCCCGCGGCACACTCCACGGTAAGCTCGCTCCAGTCCATCACGCGGGGGAAAAGACGCTCCGCATCAGCCTGATATACGGATGGCTGATTATCTGATTGGGGAATATTGGTCAAAATGTTTCGGCTTTCGGTTTAAATTTCGTAAATTTGCAGTTACAAATTTACAAAACAATTTTGACATACACGCTATAATGACCACTCTGAGTGTTAACATCAATAAAATAGCCACACTGCGAAACGCCCGCGGCGAAAATGTGCCCGACGTCGTAGCCACGGCGCTCGACATAGAGCGGTTCGGAGCGCAGGGCATCACGGTTCATCCCCGGCCCGACGAGCGCCACATCCGCCACAAGGATGTGTATGATCTGCGCCGCTCCATATCTACCGAATTCAACATCGAGGGCTATCCGTCGCCTGAATTCATCGATCTCGTGCTTACGGTCAAGCCCACGCAGGTAACTCTCGTGCCCGACGCCCCCGACGCGCTTACCTCAAGCGCCGGCTGGGATGTGAAGCCCCATCTTGAATTTCTGTCACACACGGTAGAGCGCTTCCAGCAGGCGCGTATACGCACATCGATATTCGTGGGCACCGACATTGCAAATATCCAGTGCGCCGCCCGCACCGGCACTGACCGCATAGAGCTTTACACCAAGCCTTATGCCGATCTCTACGCCAAGAATCAGGAGCAGGCCGTAGAGCCGTTTGTGGCCGCCGCCCGCGCCGCCCATAGTGCCGGACTGGGAGTAAATGCAGGCCATGACCTGAGCCTGACAAATCTGGAGTTTTTCCACAAATGCGTTCCATATCTGAGCGAAGTTTCCATAGGCCACGCCCTTATATGCGACGCCCTTTATCTCGGACTTCAGGAGACCATCAAGCGCTATCTCGCCTGCCTGAAATGATTAACCGCGACCGATACTGATCTAACCAGAAATAATCACTCATCAAAATGCTTCAACTCGACACCACCGTAATAACCGAGACCGCAGCCACCGTCATCACGGCCCCGGCTGCCGAGACAGCTCCCGCAGCGCTGTCAGTGTGGGATCTCACTCTCCGCGGCGGCTACATCATGATACCGCTGGCAATCCTCTCAATCATCTCGATATATATACTCGTTGAGCGCATGATCGTGTTGCATCGCGCCGCCAAGGAAGACGATACCTTCATGCAGCAGATACGCCACTATATACTCGACGGCGAAATCGACAGCGCGCGCAATCTGTGCCGACGTTCCGACACCCCCTATGCCCGACTCATCGACAAGGGCATATCGCGCATGGGCCGACCGATGAACGATGTGCTCGTCGCCATCGAAAATACCGGAAATCTCGAGGTATCGAAACTCGAGAAAGGCCTTGCATGGCTCGCCACCACCGCCGCCGGTGCTCCCATGATAGGCTTTCTCGGCACGGTAATGGGTATGGTCGAGGCATTCTACAGCATAGCGTCGGCCAGCAACACGGCAAATATCTCGGTGCTCGCCGACGGAATTTATGCGGCTCTCGTCACCACCGTGGCCGGTCTTGTGGTGGGTATCATAGCCCTGTTTGCCTACAACTACCTTACGGCGCGCATCAACGGCGTCATGAACAAGCTCGAGGCGAAGACAATGGAATTCATGGATCTGCTCAACGAGCCCGTACTCTGATATGGCACTGAAACGACAGAACAACCTTATGGCGGTATTCTCTATGGCGTCGATGACCGATGTCATATTTCTGCTGCTGATATTTTTCATGGTGACATCTACCTTCGTGTTCCCTACGGCACTGGAAGTGAACCTGCCCGAGAGTTCCAAACAGACGGCACTTAAACCCTCGACACGGGTATATATCGATGCCTCGGGACAGATATATGCGTCGTGGGACAACGAAGAACCGGCGGCAATGACTCTCGAAAGTCTGCTGGCATTCCTTCAGCTTTCCACCGGTCGCTCTCCCGAGGAATTCATAGCCGTATATGCCGACGAATCGGTCACCTACGGCCGTCTGGTAGAGGTGCTCGATCTGGGCGCACGAAATAATCTCAAGATGGTGCTTGCCACCAAGCCGGCTCCGGTCTCGGCCAAGCCTGCAGAATAAGTTTTCTCAATCATGAGCGACGACAGCGACAACAGAAAATCCCGTATGTGGGCACTATTGGCCACGGTGCTTTTTCACGCCGTGGTGCTCGTCGTGCTCCTGTCGGTATTTCTCCGTTACTCGCCTTCTGACTTAAGCGAGCGCGAGTGGCCGCCGGTGGATTCGGCCGAAGTACTCTTTGCGGGAGAATTTGTGAGGATAGGCGATGATCCCACAGCCGCCGACAATGACACTTCCGATCCGGCCGCCGAAGCCGACGCTTCAGCCACCGAGGCTGAGACGGCCGACAATATCGACTCCGGAACACCGGCCGAGCCTTCACCCTTGGTATCCACCGAAACAAGCTCTACCGCCAAGACAAAGACCAAACCGCAACCCGAAGTTTCGGGGCCGTCAAAGGCTGAAATCGAGGCTGCCGAAAAAGCACGCAGGGAGGAGGAAAAGCGCCGTGAAATCGCCGAGCGAATGAAAAATACCAAATTCGGCTCTACCGCTGGCAGCGGTTCGGGAAATCCCGGACAAGCCGACGGCAACTCCACCTCAGGCGCTACATCGGGCATGCCGGGATTCAACCTCAAGGGTCGTTCGATGGCCATATACGAGCAGCCGCCTCGCGGCCCGCTCGGCACCGTGACAATACGCGTGACCGTCAACCGCAAGGGCACCGTAACCTCGGCCCGCTATGAATCGGGCACCGGCTCGGCCGCCGCAAGCGCCGCCACACGCAAGAATTGCGAACAGGCAGCGCTGAAATCACAGTTCTCCGTAGCCGAGGACGCACCCGTATCTCAATCAGGCACCATCACCTATAATTTCCGCTAACCTACAATGGCAATCACAATATTAGGAATAGAGTCGTCGTGCGACGACACATCGGCAGCCGTGATACGCGACGGCCTGCTGCTCAGCAATGTTATAGCCTCGCAGAAAGTGCACGAGGAATATGGAGGCGTGGTGCCCGAACTGGCCTCGCGCGCCCATCAGCAGAATATCGTGCCTGTAGTTGACACCGCCCTGTCAAGAGCCGGAATCAGCAAAGAGGATCTAACGGCCATCGCCTTCACACGAGGACCCGGACTGATGGGGTCGCTGCTCGTGGGCACATCGTTTGCCAAAGGTCTGTCGCTCGGGCTACGCATACCCATGGTGGATGTCAACCACCTCCACGGCCATGTGCTCGCTCACTTCATACGCCGCGCCGACGGCGACCGAGTGCCTGAATACCCGTTTCTGTGTCTGCTCATCTCGGGCGGCAATAGCCAGCTAATACTCGTGCGCAACTACAACGACATGGAAATCCTCGGTCACACCATCGACGATGCGGCCGGCGAGGCATTCGACAAGTGCGCCAAGGTGATGGGTCTCCCCTATCCCGGCGGCCCCCATATCGACCGTCTCGCAGCCGAAGGCGACCCCAAGGCGTTCAAGTTTGCCAAGCCTCATCTACCCGGTCTCGACTACAGTTTCAGCGGCCTCAAGACATCATTTCTCTACACGCTGCGCGACAATCTCAAGACCGATCCCGACTTTATCGAGCATCACCGCGCCGACCTCGCCGCGTCGCTGCAACACACCATCATATCCATTCTCATGGACAAACTCGACAAGGCGGTGAAACTCACCGGAGTACGCACCGTGGCAATAGGAGGCGGCGTATCGGCCAACTCCGGTGTGCGCGACGCCGTGGCCCGCTACTGCGCTGAGCGCGGCCTCAACGCCTTCATACCCGAGCGCACCTTCACCACCGACAATGCCGCCATGGTCGCCATAGCCGGTTATTACAAGTATCTCGACAAGGATTTCTGCGCTTACTCATCCGTACCCTACGCACGAGTTACCATATGAAAATCTCATTCATAGCCATCGGCACCGAGTTGCTCATCGGGCAGGTGACCGATACCAATTCAGGCGCCATCGCACGCCACATTGCCCCCTACGGCTGGGAAATCAACGATATTCAGGTAATCGACGACAACGAGCCTGACATAATACGCGCAGTTGAGCGCGCCCTTGCCACATCTGACGTCGTAGTCACCACCGGAGGTCTCGGACCTACGAGCGACGACATAACCAAGCATGTCCTTACCCGCTTCTTCGGCGGATGTCTCGTAGAGTCGGAGGAAGTGCTTGAAAATATCAGGCGGATATTCAATAAGCGGGGCTTCGACCTCAACCGTCTCACTTCGCTGCAGGCCATGGTACCCAACAACTGCACCGTGATACAGAACCGCGTGGGCACCGCTCCGATAATGTGGTGGGAACGCGACGGCAAAGTGCTCGTATCCATGCCGGGAGTGCCTTTCGAGACCGAAACCATGTGGAAAGAGGAGGTATTTCCGAGACTGCTCCGTCACTTCCCGAGCGACATGGCCATAGCCCATGCCACACTCCTTGTCACCGACTACACCGAAAGCGCTCTTGCCGAATATATTGCTGATTTCGAGCGCAATCTGCCCGAATATATGCATTTGGCATATCTTCCCAAACAGGGAACGATAAGACTAAGGCTCGACGGAAAGCATCCCGACGCCGATTTCATCAGCTCAGAGGTAAAGCGCCATGCCGCTATGCTTGCAGAACTGCTCGGCCCGGCAGTGATAGCCGAGCGCGACGCCTCACCAGCCGAGATTCTCATAGATCTCGCCCGCGAGAAAGGACTGAAAATCGCCTCGGCCGAAAGTTGCACGGGCGGAAATATAGCCCACGCCATCACCGCAGTGCCGGGTGCATCGGATGTGTTCAACGGCGCTGTGGTATCGTATTCCAATGAAGTCAAGATTTCGCTGCTTCATGTCGACCCCGCCACCATCGAATCGCTCGGTGCCGTGAGCGAACCTGTCGCTGCCATGATGGCAGCCGGAGCGCTCGATGCCTGTGGAGCCGACATAGCCGTATCGACATCGGGCATTGCCGGTCCGGGCGGAGGAACAGCCGAAAAGCCCGTAGGAACGGTGTGTATGGGAGTAGCCGTAAAAGGCCGCGCCCCCGAATCATACACATTCCGCTTCGCCGGTGACCGCAGCCGCATAATCGACTCAGCCACCCGCCGCGCCATCATCCTCGCCATCAAAGCGATAAGATAAATCTATTTATGCAGTAAGAGCGATGGGCAGGTCATCGACCTGCTCCCCATTTCACTTGCCCGCATTTCCGCATATCCACAGTGCAGCTATACGGTTGTACATCTATATCTCGGCATGAGCCTGATGCTATTGCAAAAAACAGCCAAACCGTCCTGTGCGGAACAACGTTTTTATTTCCACAATAACTTATCCCGGAGATCAGAAGTGCTTGCGGATGGTCTCGACTATGCGCGTGAGCTCGTCGCCGCGCACCACCGATTTGCCCGAATCGCGCAACTGACGGACGAGCTCGGTGCGGGCCTTGATCATCAGCGTATATGAGTCGGGAATACCATTGGTGGTTTCGATTATTGTATTGAATTCGGGCACGTCGCCGCCGTTTCTGAACATCCATCCCATATTGTGGTCCCTCACCTTGTCGAGAGCTTCGGAGAGCTGACGGTAATAAAGCTGCCCGTCACGGAGCTGACTGATGACTGTTTTCACCGTGGTGATATGGTCTTTATTATCCAGCCCGTGTTCATTATAGAAAGCCTGCAATTCGTCTCTTGCAGATTCTATAGCGTCTGTGTCATATTTCGACGCCATGGTCTTGTTAGCCTTGTCGACAAGCCGGGAGTACCGCGCCAGCACGGCGATATGATTAACTGCACGCTCAGCTTCGGCCATCTGCTGCGGATGCCCGTAGCTTGCGAGGATACCGCGGTTGTCGGCAAGCAGCTTTGAAGCCTCGGCAAGCACCTGATCGAAATCAGCGTCGAGTGGCATGCGCAGGGCCTCGGTCTCCATAGTGTTGAGCTGATCCACTACCGTAGCGGCATGGGAGCGCTTGGCTGTGGCGGCATCCTTGATGCGGGTGGCGCGCTCGTTGTTTCTCTCGAGGGCGGCAGCTTCGGCTCTCATGCTGTCAATACCGCTATGGAGCCGCTCTGTTTCAAGCACATAGAAATCAGAAACGGAATCCACCCGTGCTTTCTGGCGTGTGATATCGACAAGGACAGCCTGCAGCGAGTCGCGTGTAGAGGCTATATCATCGGCTTCCGCGGAGTGGGAGGCCTCGACCCGGTTCATGCGGTCGTCGAGAGCCGCGAGGGTATTGGCCGCGTTACGCAGAAGCGCGTTGAGGGTCTTGATTGAATCAGCTGCCTCAGCGGCAGTGGCCGACGTATAGCCGGTGGCTATGCCGGGCGATGACAGATACTCGTTGATGCAGTTTTTTATCAGTATCATGCGCACCTCGGCATCATCTTTCTTTTTTGTCACTTTGACGGCTGCGTTGTCGATATCCTTTGCCGACGGCGCAATAAGTTGCTGCACCTGACTCTGCGCTACAGCCTCGGGATGCGGCAAAAGCAGCATTGCAGCCCCGAAGAATATATGTCTTACCGTTGATTTCATTTCTTTATTTCAGCGTTGATGCGGTCATTCTCTGCCTGCAGCCCGTCGAGCTGAAGGCGCATACTGTCGGCTTGCTCACGGGCGGCGACGAGTTCTAAACTGTCGGCGCGCATGGAAGCGAGTGCAAGATCGAGTTCGGCACGCGCTTCCTCGATACGCGAGCGCAATTGCTCTATATCGTTACGCGCCTGTGTCACCTCAGGATTCTCCGAAGCGACAGCGGCTGTGTCGGCCATAATTGTCTCCTTGATCGATATTTCCACACGCATGCGGGCAAGCGAGTCGGCAAGATCATCGCGCTTGGCGATAGCCGTCAGAATTTTGACCACATCACGCTCCTTCACACGCGAGATGCGAAACAACTCGTTGAAGGCCTCGATTACGGTATATTCACGCACGGCGCGTGTATCAGCATCGGTTATAGATGCGGTCTTTTCAGCAGCAATCGTGCGGGCAAGTTTCTCGTCGACCTTGTAATATGCATTGGGCTTGGCAGCATAACCGGCAAGAGACACCAGCGCGACTAATGCCAATATCAGCAGATTGAGAATTGATTTCATGACTAAAGAATAATTATTTTACACCCATCTTCTTCAACTCACCGGCGGCATAATTGAAATTACGCTTAGGATCATTCTTATTATTAAGATGCCAATACGTATCATAATATTTCACGGCTTCCTGTTGCTGCGTGGTGAATGATTTCCGGTATTTACATGGAGAGTCTTTTGGATCGAAAAATGTCCTGTAAGCTTTTACCTTAGCGGAATATTTCGGGAACTCGGCGGCAATATCCTCGCCGGCATGCTCTTTCTGATACTTCTCTATAGCATCTACGTCGGTCATAGAGCAGTCCATCCTGTCGAGTTTCGTAATAAGGGCTTTATAAGAATTGAGTTTTGCATCATAAGCGGCTTTCTCGGCTTCAGCAGCCGCAGCTTCCTGCGCCTTGATCTCATTCATTTTTTCGAGAGCCACGGCGAGCGAATCGGCATAACGCGAAGCCGGATACAGGGCATGGAATCTCGCAATAGAATCTTCGTTGACGTTCACGCTCAGAGCCTTATACATCCGTGCGGCGGGAGTAGCGGGGAGATTGATATTGCGGGTAGCTTCCTTGGGCGACTCCGACTGCAGGAATGTCTGCAGATCAGAGTATTCATCACCTCTCACCACGTCGCCTATAGTCAGAGTATCCACACCTTCGTCAACATAGTTCACCACGAAACGCTCCGATCCCACTTCGGGATTCACGGGCTTGGTGCGGGTGAAGCATATCGTAGCACCTGACGATTTCATCAATCTGTCGAGCGAATCAAGGGGCACAATCGACGCTACTTTATCAGGCTCGGCGGTCTTGAGATTGATATAATAGTAGCGCGGAGTCTCGGCATTGAAAATCAACAGCCATGCCAATAGGATAAGAATAGCCACAAGCAGCAGCGAGGAGATAATCAGACCCGTCTTGCTGAAAAGAGCCTCGACCATGCGGCTTAACGTCGAGGGACGGTAGGTGACCGTATAGCGGCCCTTGCCGTCGTTCTTCACTTCAAATTCGCCACTGGTCCGGCTATTCCCGCCGGCCTTGAAGTTGGCCACCACGTCATCAACTTTTCTTGTGGTAACTTCCACTTCGTCACCCTTGTTTACGGTATAGGCCTTACCGTCTTCAATCTTCTTACCGTCGATATAATACTTTCCGCAGTTGACGAATCGCACGGTCACATCGTCGGGCGAAACGCTATCAGTTGCAGCATCGCGGGCGAAAGTATCAGCAGCGGCATCAATAGGTCTTATGGCATATATGCGCAGACCCGTATAGTCCTCATGATTAAGTGAATACTGCTCACTGTCAAGCTGATTGGCAAAAACAACATCTGCCACACTTTCGGCGGCAATTACTCCGGGAACAACTTTCTTGAGATTTCCGGCGATCTTGACCTGCACGGCCACCGGCAGGCAGTTCACCACCAGAGTACCGGTAACGGTAAACGCTCCGTCGGCAAGGCGCAACATAGGCACAAGCAATTCCCTATCCTTGCTGCGGCAACTGAGTGCGAGCGGTTTGCCCGAAGCTCCATAGGGCAGACGGGCAACGTAGTTCTTTATCTCATAATCCTTGCCCTCGTATCTTACGGCCAACTTACAGTCGGCCACCAAGCGGTTGAATATCTGCGGAAGTGATATGGTGATACTCTCAAATGCCGGTTTAAACACATATACGCCATCCACAAGACTCACATTGAAGTCATGGGCGCGAAGCGACATCTTTACCGTAGGAGGCACTATGAGCTGCTCACCCTCTATCACACGGGTCTCGAGAGTCATATTGGCGGTATAAATCTCGGCCTCGATTTCAGGATTGGCACCTTCTGGGAGCCTGATGCGCGGAGTCAGTCCCACGGCAGTCACTTCAAGCGGTGACTGCGCTTCGATCATATCGAAAGGACGGCATTTCCCGATGGGGAATTTTTCGTTGGAATATTGATTGGGATATAGACCCACTATATACTCTGCCGTAACTTTGGGACCATCAATCGGGAATACCCAGACTCCTTCAAGCTGAACGGGTGATACCACACCCTCGGTCTTGTTTGATATCCGCAGCAGCGGAGCCACCGTATTAGTGTCGCAATTCTTGCCATTTACCTGAACCTTCAGATAATATCTCACCGGCTTCATGCGCGGTAACACCATGCGGTAATCTTTGCCCTGACGGGAAAGGAAACCGCTCTTCACAAGCTCATCTACCGTGCCGCTTCCTGTCCAGTCATGGAAAAAGCGGCGGCGCAGTGTCACCACAACCCTATCGTCGGAGCGCAAGCCCACGCCGTCGATATGCCCGGTAAAATCATCGCCGTTGACGCGCAGCGACACTATTTCCACACTATCATCGGCCATAGGTATAAGGCGGTTCATCGGCACTGATTCCGAAACCTTGGTAAGAATCTCAGGCGCGCGGTAGTCGACGAAGTCGCTATGAGAAAAAATCATCCACCGGCCGTCGATAAGCTCCTTGCGGTAAGGATTCTCGAAATAGCCGTCGACCGTGGCAAGGTCGTCATATTTCATCACCACGGGGATATTGATCTGTACCGGCGGCACGTAGCGTAACATGCGGCTGTCAGGCTCAATGCGCGCAATGTCACCGAGAAGAGCAAGTAACGGAGTGACCTCGCCAGATTTGCCCGGAAGCGGAGTGCCGTTGAGCGGATTGATATATTCGCTGAAGCAGCGCGTCACCATCTCGTCGAGCACCTCGCGGATATTGGTGATCATGAGCGAGTGAGGCACCAAAACGGTGATGGCTACGAAAGATCCGTCTACGGAATCGCTGCTCGACCGGTAATGGGTATATACTTTGTAGCGAGATGTGATTTCCACGGCGTAACAGTCCTTGCCGTGGCTGCGCACGTCTACAAACGTGCGTATATCCTTGAGCGTGTCGTTTGTCTCTTTGTCGTTGACCACATTGGTGCAGAAGATACGGCAACTGCTCATGCAGCCCCATATCACGAGACCTATGTCATTAATATATGATGATGTATCGTTGCTCATTCTTATCAGGAAATGCCGAAACGCTTTACCAAACGCTGCGTGGTGTCAGGCAAAGTTACAAAAAAATAATTAAATGGAAGCGATTAATCCTGATTAATCGGGATTTACCCGAATTAATCAGGATCAATATATCAATAATTAAGTCTCTCACTCCTCGCCTGAGGTGAGGCGGAAGTCGTAGCCGGCAGGGACGAAGAACGTAATCCGGAATATCGACACGGCGCCGTCGGTGAGTATGTCACCGCCGGTCATGGTCATGTGGCGACGGTTGCGCTGGTTGAAGGCTCCGATGGTCTGTTTGAGTATGTCGAGGCCTGTTCCGGTGCCTGCGGCGGTTGAGAAGTCGCGCGACGGCACGGTGTTGTCGATTGTGACCATCGTGCCTCCTTCCACGTGGCGTATGTCGAGACGCAGTTTCTTCCCGGGATAGTCGTAGCCCATAAGGCCGTGTTTCACTGCATTTTCCACAACGATCTGAAGCATCATTCCGGGCACGATTACCTGCTCGGGATTTATGGCCGGATCGATGTATTCCTCATATGTGAAGTCGTCGCCGAGCGATGGCGAGATGACATCGATATATGTGCGGATGAAGTCGAGTTCCTCTCCGAGCAAGATGTGCTGACGGCTGCACAGCTCGAGGTTAAGCCGCATCAGGCCGACGAGATTTCTTATGTTCACGTTATCGGCCGGGAGCTCGGCATTCAGGATATTGAATACGAAATGCGGCGAGATGCGGTTGCGGGCATTCTCGATGCGCATGCCGAGCATCATGTTGCGCAGACGGTCGAGTTGCCGTTTATTACGCCTGCGTCTGTACTGTGAATGAATGCCTATCGCTACGATTATGATTATGGCCAGCGTCACCACTACAGCCACCCATAGATACAGGCGTGAGATTTCTTCTTCTTTCTCGGCCACGCGCACCCGTGTGCGGAGTATGGTGGTGTCCTGACTGTATCGGTCGTTGACCTCGGCGGTGTAGCTGCGCGCCATGACGTGCATTACCGAATCGTCGAGTTCCTCGGCCTTGACAAGGTGCATGAGCGCTTCACGATAGTCGCCCACCGCATCGTAGTATGCGCGCAATCTGTGATGATGAAGGGCCACGTATCGGGGCGAGAGGGTGATGGAATCGGCGTCGGCTTTCAGCAGAAGCCGACGGGCCTGCTCGAGGTTTCCCGAGCGCAATTCGAGTTCCCCGCGCAGCGAGTTGAGATAAAAGGCCTGATTGACGTCTTGGAAAGCCATGGAGTCAAACCCGCTCACGGCCAAGTCAATATATTGTCGGGCAAGCGCGAGTTCGTTGAGATACATGTAGCATTCACCCAGATTGGAATGGGTCACGGCTTCGAGGTAAGGATCGCCTATGGAATCGAGCTCGGCTCCGGCACGGAAAAAGTCGGCGAGGGCGGCAAGGAAGTCCTTGCGGTAATAGTAGCTGTTGCCGCGCGATGAGTAAAAATAAAACCGGTCAGTGGGTGTCACGCTGTCGAGCATAGGCACATTGAGCTGATAAAATCGGTCAGCTTCATCGTTGTTGCCGAGAACATTGTAGATAGCCGCAGCGCGGGTTATGATCGAGAAATCGAGGTCGTGTACTCCCGACGAGTCGGCCAGCAGTATCGCTGCGCGCAGCTGCACCACACCTTCGGCCGGATTACCCGTCATCTCAAGCAGCTCGCCCGCGTTGGCGAGATTCTTTATGGCGAGATGCCAGTTGCGGTTGGCATGAGCCAGCGATGCGGCAAGCAGGAAGTCGTCGGCAGCCTCGCGGTTACGCCCGTAGAGCGAATGTATCACTCCCGTTATATAGGCGAATCGCTCGCGTGCCGACGGTGATTCGGGATGGGTATCGACATACCGGCGGGTCGAGGCCATGAGCGAGTCGCTTGCGGCGGCATCTTTTTTCACGAGTGCCGCCAGCGCGATATGCGATGTAAGGGCATAATATATATTACTATCGGGGGCAATGGAGTCGCGCAGCCGGGTGAGGCCGGCATATGCTTCGTCAGGAGCTGTGTAGATTGCCTGATAATATTTTCCGGCGAGGGAGTCGGCACGGGCCATCATGGAGAAATCCGGTGAAGGATGCCGTGAGCATGCCGCGAGGGTGATTATCATTGCCGCCATTGCCGCGGCGAGGATTTTCAATAGGTGTCGCAATTCTGTATCAGTAATAAAGGTTTGATATTCCGCTGGTTGAGATTCAAGGGGAGAGAAATAAAGCCTAAAAGGCTCACAAAGTTAACAAAAAATATCTTAAAACCGACGCCGCGCGAAAAAATTTGTGGCGAGGGAATCATATTGCGCCGGGCGGTGGAAGGCGCTCCGTATCATCGACGGAACGCCCCGCTGCCGTAGCGCTCGCTACCCGGATTGGTGAAGGGATCGGAGTAATTGAACGTGTCAGTCTCCTCTTCTTCCGTGGTGTCGGGTTGCAGGTTTTTGTCCTTGGGCTTGTTTTTCTTTATCTCGTAAGGTTTCTGGAGATCGACAGGCTGGTCGTTGATATTCCATGTCTGCTCTATGTCCCAGTTCTGCTTAAGGGAAATTTTTCGCGGATAATAGTATGTCTCCTCAGGCTGCCGGGTAAGCTCAACGGATCCGGGAGTGTAAGTGCCCGACGAGTCGGCATCGACATACAGGCGCGCGTAGTAGGTGCCCGATGTGAGGTAGCTCAGCAACGCCTCGCCATCCTCCACCGGAGCCGATGCAACAGGCTTGTCGGAACTGCTGAGCAGCTCCACCATTGCCGGGACGCCGTCAGGCAGTCCTTCGATGACAAAGCGTATCGATGAATAGTCGCTCAGTTTCCTTGTGGTGAATTCGTGGATAAAAGGCTTGTTGACCAGACCGTAGAGGTCAGTCATCGATGCCGAGTCGATAGTGAGGCGGTAGTGGGTTTCCTCATCCCACTTGTAGTCGGCAATATATTTCATAGGGTCGCCCGGGCGCTCTAGCCTCAGGGAGGGACGAGGCACATCATACCACACGGAATCAATCATTGTAGCGAGATGTACTCCGGCGGTGTCGAACTCAACCACAGGCGTTGCCGACGAAAAGGCTATGGGGCGATGGAGATCCTGAACGGTACCCGATATGGCTTTCAGAGCTATGGAAGGGATTTCCTTGGGGAGAGTGTCAGGAACCTCTTCTTCTTTTTTCTTGGGCTTTTTCATGCGTGACTTGCGCATTAACAGGCGCAGCGTATCGGTGGTCCACGACAGATTCTCAAGTGAATCGGTGCGTCGGTAACGGGCCTCTACAAGCAGCGAGTCATTGGCTATGAGGGTGGTGTCGGTAATCCAGTAGGTAAGCGTATCAAGTCCCACAGAGGCCTCTACCACACTCCAGCGCGATATATCATCGCCGCTGCGGTGGGTATTGATGAGCTTGAGTATAGGGAGAGTGTCGGCCGCCGCGCCAAACCTCAGATTTATCTTGTTGCGCTCCGGACGGGCATGATCGGCAAGATACTGAGCCTTGTATTCCTCGTTGAACCAAGTGAGCAGCACGTCATCGGGCAGAAACCGCGTGACGTCGCGCTTCACTATCGAGTCAGTGCTCTCGCTGCTCTCGAGCGTGTCGGTGACCTGCATGGTCATGGCCGTGGGAGTGAGCACGGTATCATAGAAAGCTATATCCTCGGAGCGATCCCAGTGGTAGTCGCGGTTCACGTCGTTGACGGCAAATATGCGGTAGTTACCGGCCTTGAGGTTGCGGATGGTAAACTGTCCGAGCTGATTGGTCTTTGTAATGCGCTCGAATGGCATGGTGGTGAGCGTAGTATCGGTGAATGCCGAATATACACCCACGAGCATGCCCTGCGCCGGCTCGAGGGTGCGGGCTTCGAGCACCATACCGCTTATGCGGAGCGTGTCGATAGAATCGCCGGTTGCGAAGTCGAGGGCGAAGCCGTCGAGAATGTTACCTTCGTTAAGATCCTTTATGGCGTCGGCAAAATCGATGGTATATGTCACATCGGGCACGAGTGTGTCGCGCAGGTCCACGGTCACTCGCCGTCCGTTAGCTGAAATCGCGGGAGTGGTGTGCTGGGCCGGCGATATCACTATCTTTGAGCCGGGATCGTCGAGCTGCACGTTTTCATCGAAATCTATGGTGATGCGCGTGCCTGTGACGCGTGTAGCTCCGGGACTCGGATTGCTCTTCACATAGACCGGCGGAGTGACGTCGCGCGGGCCGCCCTCAGGGCGCCCTATCGAAGCGCATGCCGCCACTATCGCGCCCACTGCCACGGCTATGACACCCACAGCGAGCAGTCGGAGCGAAGATGCTGTATTATTGTTGTCTGACATCTGATTGATTTCTATAAAAGATCTATTTTCATGCCTTCGCGGGCTATGATCACATTGTCCATCACCGTGAGCGCCTCCTCGAGCAGCAGATCTTCCGATTCGTAGCGCTTGGAAAAATGGCCGAGTATAAGCCGCTTTGCCCCGGCCCGGGCTGCAATCCGTGCAGCCTGAAGTGCCGTGGAGTGACCGCGCTGCATGGCGAGGGCGCGGAGCGAATCATCGTAGGTAGCCTCGTGATATACGGTATCCACGCCCGCGATGGCGTCGGCCACGCGGTTGTCGGCAAGCGTGTCGCTGCAATAGGCGTAGCTCATGGCCGGTTCGGCGGGAGTGGTGAGCATATCGGGCGTATATACTTTACCCGATTCATGAGTTATCGACTGCCCTGCTTTCAGTGCAAGCCGCTGAGTAGGTGTGAGGTTGAGAAATGCCGCCATCTCACCGTCGAGATGACGCGGTTTCTCCTTCTCGCGGAATATAAATCCGGTGCACGGCACGCGGTGATAGAGCGGAAAGCACTCCACCGTAAGCGCCTTATCGTCGAGAAGCACCCGGCTCTCGCCCGGAGCGATAGGGTCGTAGATTATCTCCAGACCGGTGTCGCGCAGAAATGTGTCGAGCCAACTTCGCAGCAAGGGCACTCCTTCGTCAAGTATATGCACCGTAACGCGGGAGGCAACCCCGTGAAGCGCCATGGTCGAGAGCAGACCCGGGAGTCCGAAAAGGTGGTCGCCGTGGAGATGGGAGATAAATATATGACTCAGCCGCGAGAACTTGAGCGACATGCGGCGAAACTGCATCTGCGCGCCCTCGCCACAGTCAATCATCATCAGCTTGTCGCGGAAATCAATCACCTGACACGACGGCAGATGCCGTGACGACGGCGTAGCTGATCCGCAGCCGAGAATATTAATCTGAAATTTTGCCATGCACAAAAGTAATAATTTCCCGCCGCCCTACCAAAAAACGCTAAAAAATACGCTAAAACGTAGGTATTGCACCCGACAAATCAGCAAAATACCACGATTTTCTTGCAAATATCAGATTAAGTTTGAAATTTGCAAGAAACTGCATGCTTAAATCACTTACCTTGCATTATTGCGGAATTTATTATATCTTTGTAGATGGATTCGCACCAAGGTGCTTTTTTCCGCCTACATTTATTATTAACCGCAATTAAAACCACACACAATTATGGACAACAAGAAAAATGAAATAAAAATCGAACTTACTCCCGAAGTGGCTGCCGGTCATTATGCCAATCTCGCAGTGATCTCCCACTCGCCCAACGAGTTTTTCATGGATTTCATCGCCATGGCTCCCAATATGCCTCAGGCCAAAGTGCAGTCGCGCATCATCATGACTCCCGAGAACGCCAAGAATCTCATGGGCGCCCTGATCGAGAACGTGAAGAAATATGAGGCTACTTTCGGCGAAATCAAGCCCAAGCATCCGGTAAACGGCGGTCAGGGCGAAATACCCAACCCGTTCATAATGGGCGGCAAGGCTTGATTTTCATAAATCCTACAGTATCAATATTTCAGATTTGCTCCCGATGATACGAGAAAACAATCTTGCAATCTACAATACTCTCTCACGCACGAAGCAACCGTTTGTCCCTCTCCACGAGGGCCGGGTGGGCATGTATGTGTGCGGTCCCACGGTATATGGCGACGGCCATCTGGGCCACGCGCGTCCGGCCATCACGTTTGATGTGCTGTTCCGCTATCTGCGCTATCTCGGCTACAAGGTGAGATATGTGCGCAATATCACCGACGTGGGTCATCTCGAGCACGATGCCGACGAGGGCGAGGACAAGATTGCCAAGAAGGCGCGCCTCGAGCAACTTGAGCCTATGGAGGTGGTGCAGCATTATCTCACCCGCTACCATAAGGCGATGGAGGCGCTCAACGTGCTTCCGCCGTCGATCGAGCCTCATGCTTCGGGCCACATCATAGAGCAGATCGAATATGTGAAGAAGATTCTCGACTCGGGCTACGCCTATGTGTCGGACGGCTCGGTGTATTTCGATGTTCCGAAATACAACCGCGATCATCCCTACGGCAAGCTGTCGGGTCGCAACGTGGAGGAGCTGCTATCCACCACCCGCGCGCTCGACGGACAGCAGGAGAAGCGCAATCCCGCCGATTTCGCTCTGTGGAAGAAGGCCGCTCCCGAGCATATCATGCACTGGCCGTCGCCTTGGAGCGAAGGTTTCCCCGGATGGCATCTCGAGTGCTCGACGATGGGTGAAAAATATCTGGGTGAGACTTTTGACATTCACGGCGGTGGCATGGACCTGATGTTTCCCCACCATGAGTGTGAGATAGCCCAGTCGGTAGCTCACAACGGTCACGACGCCGTGAAATACTGGATGCACAACAACATGATCACCATCGACGGAAAGAAGATGGGCAAGTCGCTGGGCAACTTCATCACTCTCGATGAGTTTTTCAACGGCACTCACCCGCTGCTCGATCAGCCTTATTCGCCCATGACCATCCGCTTCTTCATCCTGCAGGCCCACTACCGCGGCACCGTTGATTTCAGCAACGAGGCTCTGAAGGGTGCTGAAAAGGCACTCGGCCGCATGCTTGAAGGCTACCGCCGCTTGCGCGACCTCAAGCCGTCGGCCACCTCTACGGTCGATGTATCGCAGTTTGAGCAGCGTTGCCGCGAGGCGATGGACGATGATCTGAACACTCCGGTGGTAATAGCGACGCTTTTCGACGCGCTCCGGGTTATCAACCAGATCAAGGACGGCCACGCTCAGGCTACCGAGGCCGACATAAAGGCGCTTCAGGAGCTTTTCGACACTTATCTCGTAGACATACTCGGCATACGTCCCGACATTGCCGGCGACGGCGCGGGCGACGCATCGGCCATGAAGCCGTTTGAAGATGCCGTGGATCTGCTGCTGGAGATGCGCGCCAAAGCCAAGTCGGCCAAAGACTGGGCTACGAGCGACCTGATACGCGACCGCATGGCGGCTGCCGGATTTGTAGTAAAAGACACTAAAGACGGGGCCGAGTGGTCTCTTGCAAAATGACCGCCAAGATAGTCGACCCCAATTTTCTGCTAAAATACGCGATCGGGCTCCTTGACAGCATGGGGCTCGATCCGGCTTATTCGCACCTTACGGCGACTGCCGTGGTGACGGCTCTGACCGTGCTCGTAGCATGGGGCATATATGCCTTCCTCACCCGCGTGGTGGTGAAATATGTGGTGAAGCTCACCAAATTCACGACAGCTACGTGGGACGATATTCTGTTTGACTCCAAGGTACTTAACGCGGTGTGTGAGGTACTGCTCACGCTGTTTCTTCAGATCACAATCCCGCGGGCGCTGAGCCTGTATCCCGAGTGGAGCGAGGCTTCGCTGGTGATGTGTCAGATTCTCACCATCGTGGCATCAGTCCACCTCGTCAACCGCATAATTCTCGCTCTATATCACCTGCTTGAGGAAAAGAGAGGCGCCCGCGTGACGGCGCTGAAAGGCATCAGGCAGATGCTGCAGGTACTTTCGATATTCGTAGGCCTGATCATCGCGATAAGTATTCTCGCCCACCGCGATCCGCTTATCATAATTTCAGGACTCGGCGCGGCAGCCACGGTGCTCATGCTGGTATTCAAAGACCCTATAATGGGAGTGGTGGCCGGCGTTCAGCTCACGCTCAACGATATGCTGCGTCCGGGCGACTGGATTTCGGTGCCGTCGCGTAACATCAACGGTATAGTGAAAGAGGTAGGACTCACCACGGTCAAGGTTCAGAACTTCGATATGACCATAGTTACCGTGCCGCCCTATTCGCTTCTGAGCGAGTCGTTCCAGAACTGGCGCGGCATGGTCGACTCAGGAGGACGCCGGGTGCAGCGCTCGGTGTGCATCGATCTCAACTCAGTGCGATACCTCACGCCCGACGAACGGGCTTCGGTGGAAGGCGAGGAATGGTTTGCCCCGCTGGCCGACGGCCGCGAGGTGGCCAACATCACTGCATTCCGCCATTTCCTGAAACACGCTATCGCCACCACCCCTACGGTAAAACTGGATATGACATGGATGGTGCGCGAACTCGCTCCCACCCCACAGGGATTGCCTATAGAATTTTACTTCTTCACAGCCCATACCTCGTGGGTGGAATATGAGGAATTTCAGGCCGGAGTATTTGACCGTGTGCTGGCCGACGTAAACCGTTTCGGGCTGCGCATATATCAGGCTCCGTCAGGTCTCGATCTCCTGTCGCTAAAGCAATGAACAAGGACGAAGTATACATGCGCATGGCTATCAACGAAGCGCGCCGCGCACTTGAAGCCGATGAAGTACCTATAGGGGCAGTAATAGTCAGCCCGCGCGGACTGGTGATAGGTCGCGGCCATAATCTCACCGAAGCGCTCGCCGACGTGTCGGCCCACGCCGAGATGCTTGCCATCACCGCCGCCGCCCAGACCATAGGAGGCAAATATCTGCGCGACTGCTCGCTGTATGTCACCGTAGAGCCGTGCCTGATGTGTGCCGGTGCAATAGGCTGGAGTCAGATAGGCCGCATAGTCTACGGCGCGTCCGACCCCAAGCGCGGATACACGACTCAGGTTGCTCGCTCACCGTTTCATCCGCGTGCCGAAGTGGTATCGGGTGTTTTGGCCGACGAATGCGCAGCCCTCATGACCGACTTTTTCAAATCCAAACGATAAACCCTCCTCATTCTCATGAAAAAACTCGTTATCTCCACCGGCGCGGGCATCAGCGCCGAAAGCGGCATTTCGACATTCCGCGATGCCGACGGACTCTGGGAAAACTATCCGGTAATGGAAGTGTGCTCGGCCGACGGGTTCGCTCGTAATCCGGCGCTCGTACACAAGTTTTATTCCGACCGTCGCCGCCAGTTGCTCACCGCGCAGCCCAACGCCGCACACCGCGCCCTCGTTGACCTCGAAAAGAATTTCGATACATATATTATAACGCAGAATGTCGACGATCTTCACGAGCGCGCCGGCAGCAACCGCATACTTCACCTCCACGGCGAACTGATGAAGGCACGCGCGCTCGACAATCCCGACCTACTTTTCACTCTCGACGAGGAGCATATCGAGACAACACCCGACACAGTTATCGACGGTCACCACGTACGCCCCCACATCGTATTTTTTCAGGAATCCGTTCCAAATATCGAGCGTGCTATCGAGTGGGCGCAGATGGCCGACATTTTTGTGGTGATAGGCACATCGCTGGCCGTTTATCCCGCAGCCTCGCTGCTTCACTACGTACGCCGCGGCACGCCCGTCTATTATATCGACCCGCGCCCGGCAGCCGTACCCTCGGGTGTAACCGTAATTCCCGAGCCCGCCACCCGCGGCGTCGAAACCCTCAAGAAATACCTGCTGGGGTAATAGCTCCGGCTATATATCGGTTCTTTGCTTTAATTGGTTTACAATTCACCGACTCCTTAGATTTAGGTGCCGGAGGCACATTTTTATCAGAAAGAGGCTGTGTCAAAATAAAAAAAAGAATGCCCGCAGGGCATTGAGTTATTCGTAACCGGGGCCGCCGTAGCTATGCGGAGGCGTCGCCGGCTATTGGCCTGTCAACATTGGCGTCCGCAAGGCCGCCGATTGTTTAACCAGTTGATTTGCTTTTTATTCGGCGACCTGTCGGGCGCCTATTGAATCTCCTCCTTTTACCCGGGGCGCCTACGCTGAGCTACGGCGACCCGGGTTACGAATAGACGGCTTGCCGCTTCGCTCGCGAAGCCATCAGCGTCCGGCGGACGCTTGTACTTTTTTTAAAAAGTCTATTTTGCCACAGCTGCCAAAACTGACCTGCAAAATCGCGTCTCGGCGAGAAACCTCGTGCGCGGGTTCTTTCTTCCCGGTCGCTTAACTATAAGTAAGTTCCAAGAATTAGTTTATATCAATCTTCGGCTTGATATTCTTCGCAGAGCGAAGCGGTAAACCGGTCTGCAATCTTTCAACTTACTCACAAGTCATTATGGAACACCATAACTCCCTGTTCTTAAATTGAAATCTTATCAATATCAATCTCGAATCTTAAATATTAACTAATTGCTGAAACTTACTTAAAACCGTTCATTAAGAATACTGATTGAATATTCGGTAATTTCTTTGCTAATACCGATGACCGGATTTACCTCTATGAAATGCTTTTCTTGTTCGGGCGAGAATACTGATTCATCGTCAAGTATAATATATGGTATAAAGTTGTTTCTTTCGAGACAACCCTTTATCCATTGAACTTTTGAATCACATTTCTCATCAGGCACGAATACAGCTCGAATTTCACCGGGAAGATTCCGTTTATTCCACATTTCGAGTATCTTCTCCCTGCCAAGAACCTCTCCCCATGAAGAAATAACAAAAATTTCAGCTCCGGTAAATTCAATAATTTCAGCCAGTCGCGCAACAGCCTTGGGATCAAACAGTGGGCCATACTCATCTTTTGTGGGTTTTCCCGCAATAGAGAGCTGCGCCCGATATTGCTCGGTATTCAAAACTCCGTCAAAGTCAAGAAAGATGTATTTAACCATCACGGATTCGTCCAATCGGTCAAGATCATAATCGGGAAAAATCCCTTTGGCCCCTAATATGTACCGCAAAGTGTTTTCCATACCTCTGAAAAATCAGATTGCTTAAAATATTGCTGATATGTCATAGATTTTATAATTAATTCTTATGCAAAATGTTGATGATGTATCTTTTATATTATATCGTGAAATTTCTACATCACTTCTATTCGCTTTAATTGATTCTTAATTTTGGTTGCGGCTTCTTCTAATGAATTGACTTTTTCATCTACAGCATGCAGTCTATGCATCTTTACAATCATTGGAATAATGAACTTGGGCATTCCCCAGTCTCCGGAGGGATGAGGTAATTGTATTGTAGGAATCTTTTCGATAGTTCCCATTTCAATCATTCTATTTGTCGTGATATCCTTAACGATGGGAGAACTCTCAACTCGTGCATACTGTCCTAATAGGTTGAATCCATTTGTCGTCAAGAGTACAATACGCTTAGGTTTCAATATATCAATCAGTTGTACAGCAACAGGGATTCCACTCTCAAAATGTTCCTTGGATAGTTTTGAAGCATCAGGGGTTGCGAATGGCGTAAGATTTTGCCATACCGTCTTAGAATCATTGTCTGTCAAAAGATTATGTCTTTCTTGGTCTCCATAAATCATAAAGTGAGCATTTCCAAAATATTTTGCCCAAAGAGGCGACACATGAGCTCCTTCTTCTTCACATTGGAAACGATATCGCCATGTGGGATTTCCTTTGAGAAATTCTTCAGGAGATTCCATTTTCGTTACCCCCGATTCCGTACTACCCGGATTAATTCCGAGCACGAGTGTATCAATCCGAGTATTTATTTGGTCTAATGGAGATTGGAGGTAATATTGAGTTGCAGTATTTTTGCTTACCGCATTTAATTTCTCAATAGCATCCACAGCCCAGTTATTAAGTGATTCTTTTATATTCATAGCTATATTAGTTTTATAGTTTTACAAAATCTTCAATGCTATTGCGGCGCAGGCTTCGGCGTCAGCGAGGGCATGGTGATGATTCTCCATGTCGTAGCCGCACGCGG
The DNA here is from genome assembly GCA_029060405.1 of Duncaniella sp. GTDB lineage: Bacteria > Bacteroidota > Bacteroidia > Bacteroidales > Muribaculaceae > Duncaniella. The sequence goes on from JAIDUB010000080.1 coordinate 33,108, forward strand.
CGGCGGAGATGTGGAGCTGATGACTCGGCAGGTCAAGGCATCGGCGCGAGGCTGCGAGCGTGCAGTGAAATTCATAGCCGGGATATTCCATGCCATACTCGGCAAATACGGCTTTCAGGCAGCTCTCGTCAAACGGTCGGTTGTGGGCTACCAACGGCAGGCCTGCAATGCGATCCTTGATCTGCTCCCACACCTCGGGAAATTCCGGTTGCCCGTCGGTATCGTCGCGGGTCAGACCGTGGACTTCGGTAGTCCAGTAGGTGTAATAATTAGGCACTGGGCGGATGAGGCTGTAAAATCGGTCGACAATCTGGCCGCCTCTCACTACCACCACGCCCACGCTGCACACGCTGGAGCGTCGGCCGTTGGCTGTCTCGAAATCTATCGCTGCGAAGTCCTGCATAGTCTTTCCTCCTCAAAACGATTATATACTTTCAGCATCTCATCGGGGAGATAGCCGAGGGCCCGGCGTCGCATATCATCGGGCACGGGATATTGCGCTTCGGCCAACGAGCCGACGATGGCGCCCACCGTGTCGGAATCGCCTCCATAGGCCACGGCCAGACGTATGGCATCCTCGAAGTTCTTTGAAATGAAGGCTATATACAGAGCAAGCGGCACACATCCCTGACAGGTTACATCGAAGAATCCTTGCTCGGGCAAATCCGAAAAAGCATCTTCGCCATAAAACTCAATCGCCACATTCTCGAAAATCTTTGATGACTTATTGGCGGCGGTTCTCATTCTGAAAATAGCCACCGCTATTGCAACGGCACCCTTGATGCCTTCGGGATGATTGTGAGTGATCGCGGCGGTCTTGGCCGCTTCGGTTCTCACCTTTTCTTCCGTGTCAAACAGCCACGCCACAGGCGCCACACGCATTGCCGAGCCGTTGCCGAAACTATTGTAGGGATACGGATCGGGACGCATCACCCAGTTGAAGAAATAGCCGCCATATTCCCCCTTTGGGTGTGGATATTTCCTGCACCAGCTGCGCATACAGTCCTGATAGTCATGCCCGTTAAGAATGGCATCGGCCACGGCTACGGTGCATATCGTATCGTCGGTAAAGTCACTCCCCGGGCCGAACATTTCAAAATCATATTGTGAAGTGTTATTGAATTCGTAATCAGAGCCGGCGATATCGCCTATTATAGTACCTGTCATAATCAATCATTTTTATAAAGTTCGTTCATATCAGATATCCACCCCTTCATGGTGCGCCGCAGCGAGGGCGGATAAATCACCTCGAGCATCGCCCCCGAGTGGAGGAGTCGCATCACGAAGTCATAAGTAGGAGCCAGATACAGCTCATAGTCGGCATACTCGCCGCAGTCCTCTACGAGCCTCTGGCTGTGATGGAGCGGCAAGGTGGCGATGTAGTGCTTGTGGTTGCGGTCAGCGCGCACTACTATACGCTCGGGCTTCACATCAAACCCACCTATCACCACTCCGAATTTTTCCGAGAAAAATTCATCGGCTGAAAACCCCTTGGGCAGGCGGAACGTATCGTCGGTAATCTCGACATTTTCCAGCCTGTCGAGCGCATAAACCTTGACCTCGTCGCGCATGTTATGACCAAGCACATACCAGCGCTTCTCAAACAGCCTGACGCAATAAGGCTCGATGGGGAAAGTGTTGCCGCGCGGACGGTTGAACGGATGGTGGGTGATGAGCACCACGCGGTTATCCTTCATCGCCTGAAGGATGGTGGTGAGGTGCTCGCGACCCGACGGAATCTCATCTACCATGATGCGGTCTTTGAGCGACATATGTTCGCCTATGAGATTACCGGCGGCAAACGAATCGAGCATCCATTTCCTCAGCCTGTCCTCGTCGATATCTTCGGGATTCTCGATGTAGTAGAGATAACCGCCGCTTTTCTGGCACGAGATAATTATGCCGAACTGATCGAAGATGGCATCTTTCCATCTGTTGAACGTAGCGCGGTGGAGCGGCTTGCAATCACTGAGCTCCTTGTTGCTCTCCCAACGATCCGACAGATCCCTATGCGAGATCTTCCCCGCACGCCGTATCGTATCAATAAGCCATGTGTATTTCTGCAGTTGATTCATATTTCAGTGGATGAATGTTCCTGATGCAAAGGTAGCGAAAAGGTGTCGCAAATCGTGATACACCTCAAAAAATTTTTACACGAAGTAAGGGCATAATAAAAAGGAGCGACTTCACGTAGCTCCTTTTTATGAGTTTCCAATAGGTACAATTTCTAAGGTAAAAAAGATTGTTTTAGGTTCGTGATGCAAAGGTAAGTCCGAATGTGGAGCGGCGCAAATTAATTTATATGTTATCCAACATATTTTTTCAACACCTCTCCCGTTTTCTTGTATTTTTCCACCATAACATCACCTGTTTCAATCTTTTATATTAATCGCGTTTCAAAATTATCCATTGTTAAACAAAGTTAAAGGGAGGTGTTTTCAGGTATTTCGTCGAATTTTTTGAGCGAAAACGTGGTGCCGTCCCACACTCCGTAGGTAAACTTGTCGATCCAGTCGCCAAGTACAATAACCCTCCCTCCGGCGTCAAGTGAATGGTCCAGAACAATGTGCTGATGACCGAATACGAAGTAGTCCACACGGGCACCGTGGTGAGTGAGATTATATTCCTCAGCCCACTCCACAAGCGGGTTTTGCCGCGGCTCGGCGGGCACTTGCATCTGCCCTCCCTTGCGGCGGCTGTGGCTCGACCAGCGGTGGGCGAAACCTATGGTGAGCCGTGGCGGCAGGAAGCTGTAAAGCCATTGCGCGAAGCGGTTGCGAAACAGGCCGCGCAACATGCGGAACGACCACGGAAGGCGTCCCACGCCGTCGCCATGTTCGAGCAGGAAGCGGTGTCCGTCCCACTCGGCGGTCATTATGCCGTCGTGGAGCGTGAAACCTATTTCTTCAGGCAGATAGTCAAATATCCATATATCATGATTGCCCTTTAGCCAGTGAATTTCAACTCCGGCATCGGCCAGATAGGCAAGCGCACCGAAAAAGCGGGTGTAGCCGCGCGGCACCACGGTGGAATACTCCCACCAGTAGTCGAGCACGTCGCCGAGCAACACGAGCCGCCGCGCCCTCGGGGCTATCTCCCTCAGGAAACCGGCAATCTTCCGCTCATGCTCCCGCGGCGACTCGATGTAGGAAGCACCTAAATGCAGGTCGGAAATGAAATATGTCAGGTCACGGCTCATGGATGAGATGCATCAGAGAAATCCGAGCTCGAGTTTGGCCTCCTCGCTCATCATGTCCTTGTTCCACTCGGGCTCAAACACAATGCGTATCTCCACATTTTTCACCCCCTCGATGCTCTCGAGCTTGATGCGCGCATCCTCTACGAGAAAATCGGCGGCCGGACACGACGGCGCGGTAAGCGTCATGTCGATTTTCAGTTCGCCGTCGTCGTGAAGGTCAATGTTGTATATCAGCCCGAGACTATAGATGTCAACCGGGATCTCGGGGTCGTAAACGGTGCGCAGCATATCCACGATGCGCTCCTCTATGGCAATTTTTTCTTCGGGAGTCATTATCGGAATTTTGAATACAAAAGTAATTGTAATTTTCCGAAATTACAATTCATAGATGATTTGATTGATGTTTTCCCTTCCAATCGCGAGGCGTAAGCATCACTTCTATTACCAAAAATTGTAGAATTCTACAGTTTTTGGTAATAGAAGCCGTAGCTTGTGTATCGTGAATCAGTGGGCTTCGAGCCAGTTGGTGGCTACGCCCATCGATACTTCGAGAGGCACGGCGCCCGAGTAGGCCGACTCCATGCCTGTGCGCACTATCTCCTGAAGGCGCGGCAGCTCGTCGGGCACGACGTTGAATATCAATTCATCGTGTACCTGCATTATCATGGTGGAGCGCAGCCCCTCGGCAGTCATGCGGCGTGCTATCGCAATCATGGCAACCTTGATGATGTCGGCGGCAGTGCCCTGTATGGGTGCGTTGACGGCATTACGCTCGGCATAGCTGCGCACGGTGGCGTTGCGCGAGGTGATATCGGGGAGATAACGGCGGCGTCCCATGCGGGTGGTGACATAGCCGCGTGTGCGTGCGTTTTCGACAGCCTCGCCCAGATATTGCTTTATGCGGGGATAAGTGGCGAAATATCCGTCGATAAGCCGGCGGGCATCGGCGCGAGGGATTCCGAGGCGCTGCGACAGGCCGAATGCCGAAATACCGTAGATTATACCGAAATTGGCTGTCTTGGCGTGACGGCGCTGATCGTCGGTTACCTCATCGAGAGGTACTTTATAGATTTTTGAAGCGGTGACGCGGTGTATATCGGAGCCCGACAGGAATGCCTCGATCATATCCGGATCGCCGCTGAGATCGGCAATCAGTCGCAGTTCTATCTGCGAATAGTCGGCGCTCATGAGCAGGCACCCTTCGTCGGGGATAAACGCCCGACGGATCTCGCGGCCGTCGTCGGTGCGGATGGGTATGTTCTGCAGATTGGGATTGGTCGACGAAATGCGGCCCGTGGCGGTGACGGTCTGGTTATACGATGTATGTATCTTACCTGTCACCGGGTTGACCATTGCCGGGAGAGCTTCAAGATATGTGGTGAGAAGTTTTTTAAGGCGACGGTACTTGAGTATTATGCTCACTATGGGCACCGTGGCTTCATATTGCTCAAGGATCTGCTCGGTGGTGGAGTAAGAACCGCGGGCGGTGCGCTTGGCCTTTATACCTGCCTGCTCGTCGATTTTCATTTCCTCGAAAAGCACAGTGCCCACCTGCGATGGCGACGCGATGTTAAATGAGTGCCCGGCCATTGTGTAAATCTCTTTCTCATATTCCGCGAGGCGGTCACGCAACCCGTCGGCAAGCTGGTCGAGCACCGGGGTGTCGATACGCACTCCCGCCCACTCCATTGCGGCGAGAACTCCTATAAGCGGAAATTCCACATCATTCATCAGCGCAGTCATCTCGCGGCGCTCCACCTCCTCGCGCAGAGGCTCCATGAGCCGCAGCGACGTGGCGGCGCGCAGCGCGGCATCCTCATGTGCCGGAACTTCGGCCGGCAACTCCTCGCCAAGATATTTCGCGGCAACAGCCTGAATGGTGTGCTTCATCTCGGGATCGATTACATAGTGCGCCACCGAGGTATCAAATACCGGAGCGGTCATGACTATGCCGAGACGGCGCAGCAGCAACATATCGCGCTTGATATCGTGTGATACAAGCGTGACAGCAGCCGAGGTAAAGAGCGGATTAAGTATTTCGGCGAGCTCAGCGCGGTTGGCCGCCGTGATCGAGAGCGGAATCCACGAAGCCGTCCCGCCGTCAAAGGCGACGGCAATTCCGGCGATGGCAGCCGTCATGGCATCCTCGCCGTCGGCTTCCACTGATATACCCACCCTCGGCAGTGAACATGCGCGCTCCACCGCATCGGCAATGGCTCGCTCAGTGTCGGGCACATCGATCTGAATAGCGGGCGCTGCGGCGACCGATTCGGGCTCAGGGGCATCGAAAAGCGATCCCATACCCGTAGCGTCGGTAGCGGGCGCAACCTCGGGCAGCGTGGCGCCGTCGGCTGAGATGCGGGCGTTAAGACGGGCTATAAACGACTTGAATTCAAGTTCGCGGTATATTTCTATAAGTTTGTCGACATTCATGTCGCGGCGCTCCAGCGAGTCGATTGCCAAATCGACAGGGACATCAGTGATAATGGTGGCGAGATGCTTTGACAGTCGGATTTTCTCTTCATTCTCCTCGACCTTTTTCTTCAGCGCGCCCTTTAGCGATGCAGTAGAGGCAAGGAGATTTTCCACGCTGCCAAATTCCGAGATGAGCTTGACGGCCGTTTTCTCACCCACTCCGGGACAGCCGGGAATATTGTCGGACGCATCTCCCTCGAGAGCCAGAAGGTCTATCATCTGCCGCGGCGACGAGATGCCGTAGCGCTCGCACACCTGCTCGGGTCCGCGGATCTCGAAACCCTGACCGCGCAGCGACGGACGGTACATATACACGCCATCGGTCACGAGCTGTCCGTAATCCTTATCGGGTGTCATCATATACACCTCATAGCCCTCACCGCGGGCGCGGTGGGCAAGTGTGCCTATCACATCGTCGGCCTCATAGCCGGGCACCTCCACAACCGGAATGCGATATGCCTCGAGAATACGCTTGATATACGGCACCGAAGCGGTAATGTCCTCAGGCTGTTTCTCTCGCTGCGCCTTGTATTCCGGAAATTCCTCGTGGCGGAATGTCGGGCCCGAGGGGTCGAAGCACACAGCTATGTGAGTGGGATTCTCCTTGCGGAGCACCTCGTCGAGTGTATTTACAAACCCGAAAATCGCCGATGTATTGAAACCCTTTGTAGTCACGCGCGGATTACCCAGCAGGGCATAATAGGCGCGGTAGATCAGGGCGTAGGCGTCGAGAAGAAACAGGCGTCGTGGAGTCATTGACAGTATTTTATGGAAGAATTAATCATCAAGAAGATCAGGACGAAGGCGGCGGGTACGCTCTACCGCCTGCTCATGGCGCCAAGCGTCGATGCGAGCCTTGTGACCCGAAAGCAGCACTTCGGGCACTTCCCAGCCGTTGTATACAGCGGGGCGGGTATATACCGGCGGAGCGAGAAGATTATCCTGAAACGAATCGCTCAGCGCGCTCTGCTCGTCGCCTATCACACCGGGTATGAGCCTCACCACGGCATCGGCTATCGCCACGGCGGGAATCTCACCGCCGGTGAGCACGTAATCGCCTATCGAGATCTCGCGGGTGATAAGGTGCTCGCGTATGCGCCAGTCCACGCCCTTGTAGTGGCCGCAAAGTATTATGATATTGTCGAGCAGCGACATGGCGTTAGCCATGGGCTGGTTAAACGTCTCGCCGTCGGGTGAGGTGAAAATCACCTCGTCATAGTCACGCTCAGCCTTGAGAGCGGCAATGCAGCGGTCGACCGGCTCTACCTGCATCACCATACCGGCCTCGCCGCCGAATGGATAGTCGTCGACCTTACGGTGACGGTTAGTGGTGTATTCGCGCAGGTTATGCACCACGATCTGAGCCAGTCCCTTGTCCTGCGCGCGTTTCAGTATCGAGCAGTTCAGGGGCGATTCGAGCATCTCGGGAAGCACTGTCAGTATGTCGATTCTCATCCTATTGATCCTTCAAGGGTTATCTGCAAAAGTTTCTGAGCCTCTACGGCAAATTCCATTGGGAGCTTGCTCATCACCTCCTTGGCATATCCGTTGACTATCAGCGCTATGGCCTCCTCGGTAGGAATACCTCGCTGATTGCAGTAAAACAACTGGTCCTCCGATATCTTGGAAGTCGTGGCCTCGTGTTCCACTATTGCGGTATCGTTGAGTATATCGATATAGGGAAACGTGTGGGCGCCGCACTTGTCGCCCATCAGCAGCGAATCACACTGCGTATAGTTTCGGCAGCCGGTAGCATTGGGGGCCACCTTGACAAGTCCGCGGTAGGCGTTTTGCGATCGTCCGGCCGAGATACCTTTCGATACTATTGTCGACGATGTATTGGGCGCCAGATGTATCATTTTCGTACCGGTATCGGCCTGCTGGTAATTATTGGTGACAGCTACCGAATAGAACTCGCCGCGCGCACCCTCGCCCGCCAGCACACACGACGGATATTTCCATGTTATGGCCGAGCCGGTCTCCACCTGAGTCCAAGAGAGCTTGGAATGATCGCCGCGGCACAGCCCGCGCTTGGTTACGAAGTTGTAGATACCTCCGCGTCCTTCCTTATCGCCGGCCCACCAGTTCTGCACGGTCGAATACTTCACCTCGGCACGCTCCTCAACGATAATCTCCACTATAGCGGCATGGAGCTGGTTTTCGTCGCGCATGGGAGCGGTACAACCTTCGAGATAACTTACGTAGGCTTCATCGTCGGCCACGATGAGCGTGCGTTCAAACTGGCCGGTACCCGAAGCGTTGATGCGGAAATAGGTCGACAGCTCCATAGGGCAACGCACCCCCTTGGGAATGTAGACAAACGAGCCGTCGGAGAACACTGCCGAGTTGAGCGCTGCATAGAAATTATCCTTATACGAAACCACTTTGCCGAGATATTTCTTCACAAGGTCAGGATAATCCTTCACCGCCTCGGAAATGGAGCAGAAGATTATGCCGAGTTCGGCCAGCTTCTCGCGGTGGGTGGTCTTTACGCTCACCGAGTCCATCACGGCATCAACCGCCATACCCGAGAGCACTTTCTGCTCGTCGAGCGGAATACCGAGACGGTTGAATGTATCGAGCATCTGCGGGTCGACCTCATCGAGACTTTTCGGGCCTTCCTTTTTTACGGGCTCGGCATAGTAGCTTATATCCTGAAAGTCAATTTCGGGAATATCGAGATGCGCCCATGTAGGCGGCTTGAGGGTAAGCCAGTAGCGGTAAGCTTTCAGGCGGAACTCCAGCAGCCACTCCGGCTCCTGCTTGCGGGCGGAGATGTAGCGCACGGTGTCCTCGTTGAGACCGCGCTCGAGTATGTGGGTGTCGATGTCGCTCACGAAACCCCACTTGTAGTCACTGCCGGTGACGTCGCGGATTATGTCGCGCGACTCATCGGCTGAATTATCAGGTATATTGTTGTTTTCAGTCATAATCGGTAATGATTATCATGTTAAGTTGACATAGCTGAGATGCCCGCACCTATGAGCCACAAAGCTCCGTCGCGCACGGCTGCCGCGAGTGTCCCGTCGGAGGTCGCCACGGCTGAACCGGGACTGACCGACGCCCACAGCGCCAGCACCACACCGGCAAGAAACCACCACTTGAACACTCCGAACACCGCTCCCGCAACACGATCGAGCGGACCCAGAAGTGCAATGTTGACGAGTGCCTTGAGCAACCGGCCTGTGACAACTACTGCAATATATACAACCAAGAACAGCACAATGTTGCATCCGGCCACGGTGACAATACTGTCGGCACCTTCAGGAGATATCATCGGCCCGAGCCATGCGGCAAACCTGTCGCCCGCGCAGCGGCACGCCAAGACGCCCGCCACTATGCCGGCAAGCGCGCCTATCTGGCCTATAAAGCCCTTCAGCCAACCCGTCACAGCACCGGCCACAGCCATTACTATCAATACAACATCAAGCAGTTCCATATCGTAGTGCAAAGATAGTAATAAAATCGCTATCGGCGAAGCACCGTCAATCAAACGAATCTCTCTAAAAATTCGTTTACCTCTTCGATATCAAATAAATGATCGGTCAGAAACTCATGTAATATTTCACCGTCTTCAAATCCGTGGTTTTCGGCCACCTCATCGCGCTGCTTCTTGCTCAAGGTATCCCATCTTTCAAGCACTTCCCGCGCATCAAGGTAGCCCCACAATCCTCCGAAATCCTCTATGGCATTGAGGTCGCTTTTAAACTTGGTGCATACCGGATAATCCGACTTCTTTTCGATGACATCCTTCACCGTGACGGTAAACATCCAGTCGTCGCCGAAATCATATACGTATTCCAGTTTGTCGCCCTTCTTTCGGAAAAACTGCGTGAGATATGTTTCATCGGGGCTCAACACATCAGAGTCATCCACGAAAAAACCATCGTCTTTAAGTTCTTCCTTGATAAGGAAAGTACCGCCATAGGCCTTATCGCCGAATTGCCATAAATGGTAATCTTCCAGACCTGTCACCTCTTGAATAACTTCATGAAGCGATTGGAAATCATATGAAGCGGGAATCTCTACCTCACGCCACATCGGGGGCTTGGTCACATCCTTCATCTGTATCCGTAACAGGAGGGTGAGATCGTCGGCATTGTCAAGAGGGGCATAGCCCAACGAAATGTGGCGCTTGGCCGTACGGGATTTCCCGCCGTCATTCATCATTTTGTCCACATGACAGTATATGTTGTAAAACGTGGCATAATCCTCCGGAGTCACATCAAGCAAGCAGAGACGGAACATAAGTTCCACCCTCTGCTTTTCGGTCTCTTCAAAAGAATTGAACATATCTTTAGCCGTAGCCTCGACTATATCGGCAAACGCATCCTCGCCGTGAATCTTGCCGAAAACGTCAAGGATTTTATCATCGACTGCTTTTCTATTTTCGGGTTTATCGTTTTTCTTCTTTGCCATTGAAAAATCTATTGAGTGGTATTATCAATACGCAAAGATATAAATAATATGCGGTGGTTCAAAAGATTCAGCGCTTTTTTCATCCACTACGCATAATATCTGCACGCCTCAAGTATATACCAACGAAAGAGGCCGCTCAACCACTGAGCAGCCTCTCCCTTTCCGTCAGCTCCATGCTGACTTCTTATTCAATTCACATTATACATCCTATCAAAATCTTACTTTAGTTCCGGCTACGATGTAGAAGCCGTTGAGGTCGAGGTGGAAATCGTTGCGACCGGCATTGAGCTTGAGAGCCTTCACTGCGCGACCATCCACGCTGTAGATCATCTCGGTGCAAGCCTCGGGCGAGTACACGACCAGAGTATTGTCGTAAACCACTACCGTCATTTCGGCGCCATCCCATTCGATATCCTCGATAGCGGTGGTGTGCTCGGCGTCGGGAAGTTCGGTGAGAATCTCGGGAACCGATACGGGTGAGGTGGCATACACGGTGTTGGGCTTAACGGTTACAGGAGCGTCGTCAGCATCACCTGCGGGGATGAATGCCCATGCATCTTCGCTGAGGGTGTAGGTATCGGCGGCGGGGAGCTCGGCGGCTGCGTAGGTAGCGTGGAGGCTGTAGTCCTTACCGTTTACTGCGATTACCGAGGGAGTGGAGGGAACTTCGATACCTGTGGCAGCGAAGGTATATTCACCCTTTTCCGGTACGTGGAAGAGGTAGGGAACGTTGGCCTTGGCTTCTGCTACGCTCTCGAGCTTGTCAGCGCCTTCGGCGAGGGTGTAGAGGTAGAAACCTTCAGAGTTGCGTGCCTTGGGATTGTAAACATTCACTTCAACGGTCTTGCCTGCTTCATCGGTGATCTTTTCTACATCGAAGGGTACCACGAGGCTGTTCCATTTCTCGTTGTCGACAGTGAGGGAGATTGAAGCGCCGTCGGCGAGAGTGAAGTGGTGAGGTACAGCCAGAGGATAGGCCGAGTTGAATACCACATCGGAAGTAGCAGTGTAGATGCGGCCTTCACGTTCCATGGTCGAGCCGTCGGGCTGAGTCTCGGTGATCATGCCGGTAGTGGTGTAGAGCACGTTGCGACCGGCTGCCGCGGTGTTGATACCCTCGTCGAGCACTATGAAGCAGTTGGGGTTGAGACCGTCAAATGCCTTGTCGTGTACACCGGCCGAGCGGCGGGCCTTGCGGGGAGCGTTCTGCTGACCGGCATTACCGGCTAAGTCATTGAGGAAGGTGATGGTTGTGAGATTGTCGCAGCCGTTGAATGCGCCTTCGCCTACTTCATCAACACCGGTGAGGCGGATGGTGGTGAGTGACGAGCAACCGTCGAATGCGCCTGCACCTACAGAGGTAACCGAAGCGGGGATGTCGACTGACTGGAGGGATGAGCAACCGCTGAACATCGAGGGAGTGATGGCCTCTACTTCGGGAAGGGTTACGGTGGTGAGCGAGGTCATGCCCTGAAGCGCTCCTTCGGGAAGCTCGCCTTCGAGGTCGGAGAGGTCGAGGTTTTCGAGGTCGGGGAAGGAGTTGAGAGCCTGTGCAAGTTCCTCGTCGCTCATCGAGCCGGTCAGGCTGATGTCGGTGATACCGGCGGTCTGCTCGGGATCAATCGAGGCGATTTCGTTGGCATTGAGGGTAGCGCCGTTGGTGGGTACGGCGAAGATGTGGATGTTCTTGTCAGCGTTGGTCATGTTGACGGTGTAAGATCCGTCGGCATCGGCTATGAGTTCCTGCTGGCCGTCCATCACGTGTACTTCAAGAGCTGCATCGTGCTCGGAATGGAAGTCAAGTTTGAACTTAACAGCCGAGTTTTCGGCTACGGCCTTCAGCACGGGAGCGAGAGTTTCGGTGCGGTCCATTTCGCCTGACTTATACTCATTCTCATTTACAACCTCGGGAGTGGAGACTGTGAAGAGCTCGGAGGTGGTGGTGAAAGCGAGGTCGTAGGTATAGATTACCGAGATATTGTGATTGCCGGCTTTGGAGGCATCCTTTGCGGGGTTGAAGAACTCTACGTCGATAGTACCGTCGGCATTGGGCTGGATGGGCTGGCCGTTGTCAAATACGAGGCTCTTGATTTCGGGGTTGACGAGCTTAAGCTTGCCTTCGGCCTTGATGCTGTTGAGAGCTACGTTGTCCATGAGGAATACAGCCATCTTGTTGATATCGTAGTCAGCATCAACCGTAGTAACGCGAGAGGGATCGAAATTGGCACCGTAGATGGGGACTTCCGAGAGGATATTATATCCGTGACCCTTCCATGGATTACCGTATTTTTCGTTAGCGTAAGGAGTAGTGTATACCGAGAGATAATCCTTAGGAACTACCACTGTGATCTTTTTAGGATCAGCAAATCCAAGATTATAATAATCATACCAGAAACTGTTGGTGGTAGAGGAGGGATTGTGGTGAGCTACGACCATCTTGCCATTATACTCATCGGGCTTGCCGGGGATGTAGATAGTGGTGAGTGATGTGAAGCTTTTGAATATATCGCTACCCAGAGAGTAAACCAACACGGTGCTTCCTTCGCTTTTGGGTTTGGGAACAGAGCTGAGAGATTCGGGAAGCGATATTTCCTTAACGCCTGAGCAGTTATCAAGGACACCTGATTCGATCTTTGTTACAGTATTGGGAAGGATGAGATTCTCTATAACTGACTTGGGAAGAGTGGTCATGCTGTTGGTAGGCTTGAACAAGGGGTGGTTCATCACATTTGCAGCATATCCGCCGTCCTGCACGATAGTAACTCCGCTGAGGTCGAGGGTCTTGATTGTGTTGCAGGCGAAATCCTTACCGGTTGCGGCCTGAAGGTCGAGAGAGTAAACCTGACCTACCACTACTACGGTCTCACATACATTTGATGCGGTCAGACGCTCGTGGAGAGTACCGGGCGATACATTGATGGTAACCACGCCACCGGCACGGGGATCGAACACTTCTACATCCACCTCAGTATCTTCCATCACTACGAATGAGCGATTAACCGAGGCTACTGCGCTCTGAACCATATTACCGTTGATCTTGAGGTTGATGCGATGTGCGGCATTAGCAGGGGTGATATTCATGGTCACGTCGCGGCCGCGCACGGCGGTTTCGGGAAGGCCGGAGATGTTGGCATTACCTTCTACATTGAGCTTGATGTTGTAAACCTCAGTCTGGTTGTTGAGGGCGGGGAGAGCGGCCACGATATCGGATTTCGCACCGTTTACGAGAGTCCAGTTGCGCTTGTTTACTGAGGTCACGAGACGGAGGGTGTTGCCTTCGCGTACCTTGGCATCCTTCACGCAGCAGTTTACGTTGAACTTGTGGTTGGCGGCGGGGCCGGCTGTCCAGAGGTTGACGGGAGAGATGAATTCCTTGATATTGCCGGCGGCGTCGGTCAGAGCCATTGCCCAGTAGAACTGGTCGTAGTTGGCGGGGATGTTGAGGGCGTTGACGCGGACGGTGAATTCCTGACCGGGAAGCACGTTGACTACGTCGGAGATCAGACCGATCGAACCGTTGGCATCAGTAAGAGTCCACTGTGATTTGTATGACTCAACGGCGGTGGGGGCTACCATGTTGAAGTGAATGATGGTGTTACCGTTGATAGCGGTGGTGTATACGCCGTTGGCGTCGGGAGTGAGGAGAGTGGAGTTGGCGTAAACCTCCATGCGGTTGTCGTTGTCAGGGATAAGGCTTGCGGTGAACGATACGGTAGAGCCTTTGGCCATCTTGCCGGGGAGAGTCTCGGAGTCGTATTTCACATCGGCATTGTCCATCACTGCGAAAAGCACGTCGTCGGTAGCCTTGATGGGGTCAACAACTATATTCTTGATAGTGTTCCAGTTTTCAGCATTCTGATAGTTGGTGACAGCGCGGTCGCTGGGGACGTGGAGAGTGACGAGGTCAACTTTCACACCCGAGAGCACACACCAGTTGATGAACTCGGCTGATTCGCGGCCTACCCAGATGTCGCGGAGACGGGTATCGCCTACAAACACGTTGTACTCGTAGGTCTTGACATTGGCGGGGATAGTGATTTTGGAGATACCGCACTGGCGGAAGGCGCCGTTGTTGATGCGGTTGAGCGAGTTGGGGAGCACAACTTCATCGAGAGTACCTATGCCGCGGAAAGCCTCGCGGGGAAGGGCGTTGGCCTGATTGGCACCGTTTGCTGCGATATAAGCGCCCGAGATGTCAACGCGGGTGAGTTTCATATTGTCGCGCATGAAAGCGAAGTCGCGTGCATCGATCGAGCCGAATACAGTGAGATCCTTGATGGTACCGGCTTCGTTTTCGCTTATGAGAGTGGAGAGTGTACCGGGAGTCTCAACCCAGATGCTGCGCTTTGCAACTACGTCGGCTGCATTCTGCACGAGCACGGTCACGGTCTGATCCTCACGCACATTGTTGATTACATAAGTATAGTTGTTGCCGGGAGTGAGCACGTAGCCGTTGGCCTTTACGGTCACCACGTTTTCAAGAGCGTTTTCGGGGGTAACTTGGAAAGAGTAGTTCCAGCCGGGGATTACGGTGGGATCGCCCGAGATGCTCACGCCGTTGACGCCGGTGGGGAGTGTGATGGCGAAAGTCTTGGCGCCGGCGCCGTTAACGGCAAGCTCGTTGATGGTGGGAAGTTCACCTGCCACGGGAAGCCACTCTGAAGCGCCGCCGGCCTGAGTTGCGATGCGTATCACGTCATCGTCGGCCACGGTCACCGCTGCGGGAAGCTTGCATCCGCTCAGATCCATGTAACCGTTGTAGAGGTAGCCCATCGACTGCATGTTGAAGTTGGCGGGAGTGCTGAGAAGTGTCTTCATGGCGCCGTTGCTGCCATAAAGAGCCACAGCAATCTTACCTGAGAAGTCGTCGTAAGAGAGATTCTTGAGGTTACCTACACGCACTGTGAAGGTCTTGCCCGAAGAAAGGTCGGTCAGGTCGCTGCCCATACCCACCTGATTTCCGTCGGCAGTGATGTGGATGGGAGACCATGCGTTGATGGTGCCTGTGCCGGGTTTGATGTTATAGATGATGGTGTTGAGATTGTTGTAGTGGTGAGTGCGGCTCACTGTGGGATTGAGCGCGGTGGAGAGGAAATATCCGTTGGCGCTGCCGCCCCATCCCCAGTTGAAGTGGAGATATTCACCCTCATAGCCGTCGCATACGAAAGCGTGACCGGCAGTTACATCCTGACCGCAGTAGATCACGGGACGGTTGGCGTCGATCTCAGCCTTTACTATATTGTCCCATTCCTGCTGGGTTGCCACATCGGCGCGCTTCTTGTAAGATACGCCGGGATCGTAGCCGAAATAAGTGGAAAGAGCGCCGGGCACGCGCACCTCATAGGCGCTCGAGCCTGACATTGCATACTGGGTATCGATACTCTTTGAAGCGTGATACATCAGGGTAGCCACGGCATCGCCCTCAGCCTGAGTGTAGCCCGAGCGGTAGTTGTCGTTGCGCATCGAATCCCAGTCATAGTTTACATTGAAGTCAACGCCGCCGAAAGAACCGGAGCCGCTTTCGGGGAAGTTGTGGTATTTCATTACGGTAGCCATGGCGGTGCCTACGCAACCTACCAGCGGCTGTCCGGGGATCATCGAGTTGAAGGGGCCTTCCTGACTCCATGCGGGAGTGGCAAGTTCTTTCTTGACTGCACGCTGGCCGGCCTTGCGGGCGCTGCGGCGGAGCTCGACACCCGAGAGAGCTGTCTGCTCGGCGGGAGCGGCTTTAAGTTCGCGCTCGATTCCGCTCATCACCCACTGCATCGGTTCGGGAACTCCGGCGGCGGGATAACCGCCATCCATAGAGTAACCGAGCACCGGAGTGGCGCTGGCTTCAGCCGAGATAATTACGAAGCCTTTATTATCGGCGGTATTAAACACATAATAGAGAGGGGTCGACGTCGAAGCTGAAGGCGTAACCTGATTCAATCTGATTGACTCAGGTGCATTACCGATCTTCGAGCTCATGAATTCTGCTGCGATGGCGCGGGCCTCGTCGGCAGAAATGTTTCCTGAAAAGGAAGTGAGGGAAGTTCCCAAAAGAAGTGTGGCAGTTGCCAGCAAGCCAATGTGCTTGGTCATGGAGTTAATAGGATTGAGTTAGTATAATGTGAATAATAAATTTTCGTGGTAAGAATTAACAACGATTGTCAGAATGTTCGGGCAAGGATTGCTATTGGTTTTCTTATCTGATGCAAAATTATATATCATATGTAATTTTTCATCTTATAGCGTTGTATTTTTTGTTGTAAAAAATATCAGTCTTTTATTAATCAGCGATTTAGCCGTGTTACAGCCTGATGATTTTGTTACAAATTGTTACAATCTCTCTATCAGGCGCCCTAATTTATAGCGCCGCGGATGCCTCGGAAGGTCGTTGACCACACCTGTCACCAGCCATGTGGCCATACAGAATGGCAGCGTTAGCACCGGTAATCCCGCCGGAACGAGCAAGAGCGAGAGGATGATCTGAAAAAGTCCGGTGATGAGTACGGCAAACAGTGTCACCGCATACCACATGGCGCCACCCGACAATGCAGGACGAAACGTCACTCCCACGGCTATCGCCGTAAGTGCCGGAGAGAAGCCCCACAGGCCGAGCATTATTTCATCTGCCGGGCATCCGGCAAGGAAAGCGAAAGCCATTCCGCCGGCCGATCCTACAGCGGCCCATATCGCCGCCGGCTGGCTCGCGACCCATAAACCGGCAAGAAACAGTATCCCCGTAATCCACGAGTCGATTAGAAACACTTCGGAAACACCTTTTAGCCAAGCCACTGCGAGATTTTCTATTGTAAGCGCCGGGACTTCCGCTATACTTTCGGGCACATAGGCCGGAGTGCCCGTCCATTCCGCCACATATATTAATATCCACGTGGCGATGATAAACGGAAATGTGAGCGACGATATGCCCGTAAATCTGAAAACACGGTCGGAAATCCATTTTAGTGGCATGGTGAGAAACACCGCACACAAAAATATCCACACCGGTAACGATGCGGTGAAAAATGTATAGGCGGCGCATCCGGTAAGCACGGCATTGAATCCGCACAATCCGTCATCGCATCCGCTTTTACCGGTCATGAAGCCATAGGCCGTAGCCGCGGCGAGTGCCGTAAGAGCGCCGGCGAATACGGCTATATGCCCGTCGCCACCCAAGCCGAGGCTGCCCGCAAGAATACCGGCAAGAAACAGAGCGCCGGTTAGAGCCGAGCCCTGAAACATGACCTGTCCCGCTCCGCGCTGACAGGCTACAATATATCTGCTGACTATACCTGTGTTCATGATATCAAGTTTATGTGCACTACAAATTTAGTAATAAATGGGAATACAAAAAAACGTCTGACGGACTTTTTTGGGTCGTTTCATGGTGAGTTCGGGTGCAAAAACGGGCATTTTAACACTTCCGACAGACTTTTTCGGGTCGTTTCAGCTATTTTTCTCTTTTTCGAGAGCATTTATAAATTCCGAGAAATTGGACGACGGATTTCCGGGCCACACAAGCTCCCCCGCTCTTGACACTGCATCGTTTCGGAAACTTGTCATATACTCGATCTGCTCTCTTGATAAAGACCCTTTAGAATAACCGTGCCAGCAAGGGTGAGCCGTCACAAGAGCTTTCACGATAGATTCCGAAGTCTGTGGCCGGGCATGCATCCTCACATGCAGCAGAAACCACAGCTCTATACATGGATTTGTAAGAATGGCTGTGCCGGGCAGTGAGTTTAGCTTGTCGACTATTTCCCTTACATCACAATCATATATGTAGAATACTTCACAATCAGACTCGGAATCAATATCGAGTTCCCTGATATATTGACTTACAAGACGCGCATTGATATTCTGTCCGCTGACTCTGGTTTTGACAGCGACAGGCAGCCGGTACTCCCGCTTAAGTGATTCCACATAGGCCTTTTCTGTCTCACCTTCGCATATCACAAGAAAAACACGCCTTGCAGGGCGGCTCTTTTTGAATCGCCTGACCCTCATGGTCTGTTAAGCAGATCTATCAGTTCGGGATATAGGTTACCTATATACGGCACGGCATCGAAACGTCCTTGCAGATATGCCTTCTGAATATCAGTTTTCTTTCCTACATTACTGAAATCTGAAAGCGGAGTAAATTCCGAATTACCGTTTGGCTGCTTGTTGACAAATACGATCTGCTCGTCGCGTAGGTTTTCACGGTTTATCAACGATGGGTTGTGACTCGTAAAGACAAGCTGCGCGCCCGACGATGCTCTTACCACATCAAGAATGAATTCGGCAAGCCGCAGATGTAATTTCAGGTCAAATTCATCAAGAAAGACCGTGGCCTTGCTGCGCGATGTTTTAAGCAACAGCAGCAGGAGCGACAGTAGCCGTTTTGTACCGTCAGATTCCTCTTTTTCAAAATCAAAGGCTATCGCGGGATTCTCGCGATGAAAACTCCGGAGAGACTTATTACCCGGAGCATCCTCGACCACGCGAATATCGACAATATCGCTATCACTCACCTCTAAAGCTTTAAGAAGCAAGTCTTTATTGGATTCAAATTCGTCACTGGAAATATCCGATACGTTGAAATATCCCGAGCCGATTACGATTTCATTAAGGAAAAACCTATACACACTCTGCGCGACAGAGCGATTCATCGAACTTGCACGACTTAAGAAAAGCGTTTTTTCTCCGGTATTTGCCTCTACCTCAGCGGGACGCTGAATGACACCCTTGCGGTGAGTATAGAAAAAAGTATCCGTGCGCTCAAATATCCTTGCCTTGCGCTTATTAGGATAGTAGTACAGACTCTCGGTGAGAATCCTGTTGCCCATTATCTCAAAAGAGTACTCATATTCTACCCCTCCGGTGACGAAATCGATATAAAATTCCGATGGCCTGTCACTGTCAAACTTAAAAGGCTCGTAGTCAAATTTATCGCCTTCGTTGTAGAGATGAGAGTTTAATATTAACTTTCGGCAGAAGTCAAAAGCCTTAATAATATTGGATTTACCGGCGGCATTACTACCGAACAAGCCTATTATATTGACAAACTTATCGCCTGAAAAATCTATAAGGTTCTCCGGCAGATGTGCCACAGCACCCCGGCTCGATAAATCGGCGGTAAAATCTATCACGGTATCATCGCGGAGCGAATAGAAATTCTTTAATCGTAGACTGATTATCATGGCAGTGCAGCATTTCCGGCAAAGATAGCGATTTTCCTTATGAAATGACTGCGTTAAGAAACAAAAATTCCGTCTGACGGACTTTTTTGGGTCGTTTCATGGTGAGTTCGGGTGCAAAAACGGGCATTTTAACACTTCCGACGGACTTTTTCGGGTCGTTTCAGCATTCTCGGGCTTTTAGGCCTATGACGCGAAAGGCAGCAACACCACCTCGGTTACGATAGTTTTTGTCATCTCGTTTTTTATATTTAACTTTGTGGCGTAAAAACGTATATGACAATGAACCGCAAAGTAAGAGTAAGATTTGCCCCGTCGCCCACGGGACCGTTACATATAGGTGGTGTGCGCACCGCCCTCTACAATTATCTTTTCGCCCGCCGTCACGGCGGCGATATGATACTCCGCATCGAGGACACTGACTCTCACCGATTCGTGCCCGGAGCCGAGGCCTACATCAACGAGGCTCTGGCATGGCTCGGCATAAAGATCGACGAGGGAGTGAAGGAAGGCGGAGCCTACGGCCCCTACAAGCAGAGCGAGCGCCGCGACATTTACCGCGAGCATGTGAAGATGCTGCTCGACGCCGGCAAAGCCTACATAGCTTTCGATACCCCCGAGGAACTCGAGGCCGCCCGTGCAGCCAAGCCTAATTTCCAGTATGACGCCTCGACCCGCATGTCGATGCGCAACTCGCTCTCCTTGCCTGCCCGGGAGGTGGAAAAACTGATTGCCGACGGCACTCCCTACGTGGTGCGTTTCCTTATCGAACCGGGCCGCGACGTGGAGGTCAACGACCTGCTGCGCGGCAAAGTGGTGATCAACTCGTCGATTCTCGACGACAAGGTTCTCTACAAGAGCGCCGATGACCTGCCTACATATCATCTTGCCAATATAGTCGACGACCACCTCATGGAGGTGTCGCATGTGATACGCGGCGAGGAATGGCTCCCCTCCGCCCCGCTCCACTATCTGCTCTACGAGGCATTCGACTGGAGCGACACGCGCCCTGAATTCGTGCATCTGCCGCTGCTGCTCAAGCCCGACGGAAAGGGCAAGCTGTCGAAGCGCGACGGTGACCGTCTGGGCTTCCCCGTGTTCCCCCTCGAGTGGCACGATCCCGCAAGCGGCGCCGTTTCCACCGGCTATCGCGAGAGCGGATATCTGCCCGAGGCTGTAATCAACTTCCTCGCTCTGCTCGGATGGAATCCCGGCGACGACAGCGAGATAATGTCGATGGACGAGCTTATAGAGAAATTCTCGTTTGACCACTGCTCGCGCTCGGGTGCGAAATTCGCATTCGACAAGGGCCGCTGGTTCAACCACGAGTATCTGCAGAAGATGGACGATGCCGAGCTGGCCGAGCTTTTCATCCCTGTGCTGAAAGATCATGGCGTGGATACCGACAAGTTCTCCAAAGAATACATAACCCGGGTGGTATCGCTGGTGAAGAACCGCATAAATTTCGTCGCCGACCTTTGGGATCAGGCCCGTTTCTTCTTCGTGGCACCCACCGGGTACAGCGAGAAAGACATCAAGAAACGCTGGAAAGAGGATACCCCTGAAATAATGGCCGAGCTGATAGAGCAGCTCAAGGCTCTACCCTCGTTTGAGGCTTCCGAAGCCGAACCTGTGATACTCGCATGGGTGGCCGACAAAGGTTATCATCTGGGCAATGTGATGAACGCTTTCCGCCTCACTCTCGTGGGCGAATGCAAGGGTCCCCACATCTTTGATATTACCGAGCTGATAGGACGCGACGAGACCATCGCACGCATCGAGCGCGGTATCAATGCCATCAAAGCCTGAACGCCGCCGATATCACCAACGTTTTTTCAAGGCGATGACTCCGCTTTATAATCTTGCTATCACGCTCTACGGACAGGCCGTGCGTCTGGCCGGACGCACGGGCAATGTCAAGGCCGCCAAGATGGTGGCCGGGCATCGCGACACCTTTGCCATACTTGAAGGCAAGCTCGAGAAAGGGCGCCAATACGTGTGGATCCATGCCGCATCGCTGGGCGAGTTCGAGCAGGGACGACCGCTCATAGAGCGGCTGCGCCGCGAGCGCCCCGGGCTCGGCATAGTCCTGTCGTTTTTCTCCCCCTCGGGCTACGAGGTGCGCAAGAATTACGACAAGGTCGACGCTGTGGTATATCTGCCATTCGATACCCCGTCGGCAGCCCGCCGCTGGGTCGAGACCGTCAATCCGGTCATGGCCGTCTTTGTAAAATACGAATTCTGGGGCAACTACCTATCGGCGCTTGCCTCCCGCGACATACCCACCTACCTCATCTCGGCGATTTTCCGCAAAGTGCAGATATTTTTCCGCCCGTGGGGATATGAGTTCCGCAAGATACTGCGCTGCTTCACCACCATTTTCGTGCAGGACGACAATTCACGCGACCTGCTTGCATCAATCGGTATAAACAATGTGGTGGTGGCAGGCGACACACGGTTTGACCGCGTGACCGACATAATGAAAACCACCCGCACCGTCGATGCGGTAGAGCGACTGTCGGCATCGGGCCGACCGCTGATGGTATTCGGCAGCAGCTGGCCGGCCGACGAAGAAAAATATATACCGTGGCTCAAGGCACATCCTGAAGTAGTGGCCGTGATCGCCCCACATGAATTTGACAAGGAGCGGCTCGAAGCAATGCGCCGCAATCTCACCGTAAAGCCGGGCGACACCATGCTGCTCTCGGAAATCACGCCCGAAACTGACATCACCGGGCTGCGCGCGGTAATAGTAGATTCATTCGGCCTGCTGTCAAGCCTTTACCGCTACGGGCAGATGGCCTACGTGGGCGGCGGATTCGGCGTGAGCATCCACAATATCAATGAAGCAGCCGTCTACGGTATTCCCGTAATCTTCGGCCCGAAGCATCATAAGTTCCGCGAAGCCTACGGACTTATCGGGTGCGGCGGTGGTCACTCGGTAGACTCTGCCGACGGATTTGACCGCATAGCCACCGCGCTCCTTACCGACAATACCCTGCGCCTGCGCTCCGGACAAGCAGCCGGGCAATATATCATCGACAATCTCGGCGCTACCGATACAGTCTATTCCCACCTCTTCCCTCAAAAATAATCCCCTCTCACTTTCAATCTGATCACCATGTTAAAGGCCGGAATCATAGGCGGCTCAGGTTATGCCGCCGGAGAATTGCTAAGAATACTCATCAACCACCCCGACGTGATAATCGAGTGGGTCAACTCACGCACCGTAGCCGGAATGCGTGTGGCCGACGTGCATCCGGGTCTGATAGGCGAGACCGATATGGTATTCACTTCCGATATCGACCTTGACAACATCGACGTGCTTTTCTGCTGCCGTCCCGCCGGCAAGACCCGTGAATTTCTTGAGACGCACGATATCCCCGACGACCTGAAAATCATCGACCTCTCGCGCGACTACCGCATCGAGGGTCCCGACCATGATTTCGTATACGGTCTGCCCGAACTCAACCGCAAGCCCATGGTGCGCGGCGCAAAGCACGTGGCCAATCCCGGATGCATCGCCATGGCTATCGAACTCTCTCTCGCTCCGCTGGCCAAAAACATGCTTCTCAACAGTGAGATACACTCCACCGTTATCACCGGCAGCACATCGGCCGGCGCCGAGCATCGCCCGTCGTCGCACTACTCGTGGCGTAACGACAATATGGTGGTGTACCGTCCTTTCTCCCACCAGCAGCTCCCCGAGATACGTCAGGCGCTCCTCGCCATGCAGCCCAGCTTCAACGTGCGCCTCAACCTCATCCCGATGCGCGGTCCATTCTCGCGCGGCATCATAGCGGTGACTTATCTCGATTGCCCCATAAGTCTTGAAGAAGTAATCAAGCTGTATGACGAGTATTACGACGATCACAACTTCACTTTCATCTCGTCGAAGATTCCTGACCTCAAGGATGTGGTCAACACCAACAAGTGCATCATCCACCTCGACCATATCGACGGCAAACTTATCATCACCACCGTAATCGATAATCTTCTCAAAGGCGGAGCCGGCACTGCCGTGCACAACATGAATCTCCTTTTCGGCCTTCAGGAGACTACCGGTCTCACCATGAAAGCCTCGGCATACTGACATGAGCACCCATCTGAAAAACAAGGACATATACCAGTTTGCCCGCTATGTAGCCGTGGGTGTGCTCAACACGCTCGTGACCCTTATAGTGATCTACGCCTGCAAGTCGTGGCTCGACATGAACATATGGGTATCCAATGCCCTCGGTTATATCGCCGGAGTCATCAATTCATTCCTGTGGAACAAGATATGGGTATTCCGCTCACGCGACACAGGCTATCGCGGCGAGGCACTGCGCTTTGCCGTGGGATTTGCAGTGTGCTACTGCCTGCAGTTTGGCGTAACATGGCTGCTCAACGCCATGATAGGCCATATGGAGTGGGACATCACCCCCTCGTTCACCATCAGCGGCTACGGCATCGCCACCATAATAGGCATGGGCGTATACACCATAGCCAATTTCGTATTCAACCGCCTCATCACCTTCAAGGCCTCGTAAGCTATTTGTCTGTGAGGCTGTGTCAAAAATCAAATAGCGCCCGCGGGCGCTGAATTATTCGTAACCGGCGCCGCCGTAGCTCAGCGAAGGCGTCGCCGGTTATCTGATACTTAAGCATAGGCGCCCGCAAGGCCGCCAATTGAATAACTTGTTGATTCCCATTATATTCGGCGGCCTATCGGGCGCCTATTGGATCATTTTCATTTACCCGGGGCGCCTCCGCATAGCTACGGCGACCCGGGTTACGAAGAACTCGGCGGCCTGCGGACGCCGGAACATATTTTGAAATAGCATATTTTGACACAGCCCTCAAAAAACAAATATACCGAAACACCTAATTCCAAATTCTAAGTTAAAAGTTGTTAACCCTTATTACATTATGGTGATAAGGGGTATAGGCTGAGTAATTTTGTATTACTTTTGTAGACCGACGGACATTCCCGCCACTAACTTTTCATATCATACTTTTCACCTAATTATTTTACATTTACTTTAATGAAATTACCATTTTTCCGACTTATGCTCTTGGCCGCGCTGTGGTGTGTGGCTCCGGCTTTGGCTGCTCAAGTGGTGACCACCACTCCGGCTATCGTGCAGACCAACTCCACCGACATCGTCATCACATTCCACGCCGACCGCGGCAACAAGGGTCTGGCCAACCAGCCTTCAACCGCCGAAATCTATGCCCACACCGGCGTAATCACTTCCAAGTCTCAATCTACAAGCGACTGGAAATATGCGCCCGACTGGAAAACCAACCTTCCCAAATATCGGATGAAATATGTGTCGGCCAACACATGGACGCTCACAATTCCGTCGATCGACTCTTTCTATGGCATCACTGATAAATCGGAAGTGGTGAAAAAACTCGCTTTCGTGTTCCGTAACGCCGACGGCACCAAGGAAGGCAAAGGCGACGGCAACAGCGATATTTTCGTCGACGTGCTCCCCGAAGGCTTCCAGTTTGAGCTCACTTCATCGGCCTCCAACGGTGTGGTCATGAACTCATCGCCCGTCACCTTCACCGCCTTAACCACCGAGAGCGCTGAAATCAGCATCTATCTCAACTCCGCCTCGGGCACTCCGCTCAAGACGGCAACCGGCGTAACCACTCTCTCGGCCGAGCAGGCTTTCACCTCGCAGGGCTCCTATAAGATAATCGCTACCGCTAAAAACGCTGCCGGCACAGTTCTCACCAAAGAGACTACCGTAACCCGCATCGAAGCTGCCGTAGAAGCGCCCTACCCCGGCGGCACACCCAAGCCCGGCCCCGTGGCCAATGCCGACGGCTCGGTTACATTCTGCTTCCCCACCGTCAAGGACCGCACCTCGTCAATGGTAATCGTTCCCTCGTGGACCGGCTACACCGTGACTGACCAGTGCGTGATGAAGCGCCACACCGTAGGCAACAACGTATATTTCTGGACCACGATGACCGGTATTGACAAAAATATCGACAACCTCTATTACTTCCTCGCCGACGGTGTGACCAAGGTTGGCGATCCATATGCCCGTCTGGTGCTCGACCCCTACTACGATAAATATATCTCGGCCGAGGTATTCCCCGATCTGCCCGACTATCCCATGGAATATGTGCAGAATGTACCCTTAGGCATCTACAATCCTTCGCGCGACGCCTATGACTGGAAGGTGAAATCCTTCAAGGGCGTGGCTCAGGATGACCTCCTCGTATATGAGCTGCTCATACGTGACTTCACCGGCACTGAAGGTCAGGCCAACGGCGAAGGCACCGTGGCAGGTGTGATCGGTAAGCTCGATTACATCAAGAGCCTAAATGTCAACGCAGTGGAACTTATGCCTATCATGCAGTTCAACGGCAACCTCTCGTGGGGCTACAACACCAACTTCTATTTCGCCCCCGACAAGGCCTACGGTACGCCCGCCGACTACCGCCTCCTCATCGACGAATGCCACGCGCGCGGTCTGGCCGTGATACTCGATATCGTCCTCAACCAGAGCGACGGCCTGCATCCTTGGTATCAGCTCTACCCCATCGCCTCAAATCCTTTCTACAACGGTTCGGCGCCCCACGCCTACAGCGTGCTCAACGACTGGAATCAGGATTGCGAACTTGTGCAGAAGCAGTGGGAAGACTGCCTGAAATACTGGCTTACCGAATATAAGGTCGACGGTTTCCGCTTTGACCTCGTGAAGGGCCTCGGCGACAACTCAAGCTACGGCAACACCTACAATGCCGCCACCAACACCTTCGGCACTCCCTCCGACGCCAATACCAACCGCTATAACGCTACCCGCGTGGCCCGCATGAAGACTCTCCACGCCGCCATGCGCACCGTGAATCCCGACGCTTATTTCATCAACGAGAACCTTGCCGGCGCTCAGGAAGAGAATCAGATGGCCGAAGACGGTGAAATCAACTGGGCAAACATCAACAACGAATCGTGCCAGTTTGCAATGGGTTTCAACTCCAATGCTTCACTCAACCGCTTCTACGCTCCTCTGGATCAACGCACATGGGGCTCGACTGTGAGCTACGCCGAGAGCCACGACGAGGAACGCATGGCCTACAAGCAGCGCATCTACGGCGCACAGGGCGTGCGCGGCAATACTGCCATGATGATGCGTCGCCTCGGCTCGGTTGCTGCCCAGATGATACTCTCGCCCGGCGCCCACATGCTCTGGCAATTCCAAGAGTTCGGTGCCGACCAGACCACCAAGACATCCACCGGCGGTAACAACACTGACAACAAACGCGTGATCTGGAGCTATCTCGACAACGCTGACCGTGCCGGACTTAAAGAATCCTACACACAGCTTATGGGTATCCGCGCCAATACTCCCGAGCTCTTCGACAACAACGCCACCACTACCAACGTGAATCTCTCAGGCTGGGACAACGGACGCACCATCGCCCTCAAGGCCACTGACGGCAAGGAACTTTACCTCTTTGTCAATCCCAAGGTTGCCGATGCTGTCAACATAGCCACTCCCGTCAATCTTAACAACGCCACTTATCATCTCGTAGCGGCAAGCTATGGCGTGACACCCACTCTCACCAACACATCGGTCAATCTCCCCGCAGGTGCTTTCGCTGTCTATGCCACTACCAATGTGTCGGGTATCGAGGAAGCGACCATCGACACCGAAGCCGCTCCCATGATTTATGTCGACGGTAACAGCATCAAGGTGGAAGGCTACGCCCCCGGAATGTACGCGGTATACAATCTGGCCGGAATCAAGGTTAACCCCGATGCCGTGACACCCGGTATCTACATCGTCACCGCCGGCACCCACAGCGCCAAGATAGCCGTGCGCTGACCACCGCACCCATAGACAAATTTCCTAATAAAAATGCCGTGTGGACACTTCTCCCCACGGCATTTTTATTTGATTTAATAATAATTATGTCTATTTTTGCAAAAAACAACACTCGTCATGAGACTACGGTACATATTTATCTCACTTCTTATATCTATTCCCTTCATAATTAGTGCCCGCGACATAGAAGTTCACGGTATAATTATGGATACATTAGTCGAAGAGCCACTTTTTGGGGCTTATATTTCCTATGAAGGGCAGGATGGCAAGACTTATGATACCTGCTCCGACATTGATGGGTTATTTTCTATTACAGTTCCCGACAGTATAGAATTAACGGCAACTTATTTTGGATACACACCTGTCAGATTCCACCCCGAAGAATGTGTATCTATTGAAATGGAATTTACTACCACAGGTGCTCCCGCTCTTTGGATTATCGACG
Source organism: Duncaniella sp. (assembly GCA_029060405.1). Taxonomy (GTDB): domain Bacteria; phylum Bacteroidota; class Bacteroidia; order Bacteroidales; family Muribaculaceae; genus Duncaniella. Next base: position 60,642 of record JAIDUB010000080.1, read on the forward strand.
GCAAAAAGGCAGTAGTTGACGACTTATACCTTTGGGCTCCAATGTACTGCTGGGGCACGAAACTTAACGATGAAAAATCATCTATCAGCGATAAACTTGATGGTATTGGCCTGAATGATATTATTCATTTTAACCTGATAAGAAAGAGCCTGAACTACCAAGGTAAGGATCTTGTAGGCACATGCCACGTCAGCACAAGGCCTATGCCTATAGAAGTGGTGGTGGATGGAAAACGTACGAAATCCATTATCGAATACCCCGGCCGGCTGTCGGTAAGAGAATTTGCCGAAGACTATTCCCGCAAAAAACTGAAATATGAAAAAGTTGTCACAGCTGCTTTGATTGACAGCGCCATGATAAGCAAGCATTTCCCGGAAGTGACCACCGACAAGGCTCTTGTGATCATCACCTCCGATTCCTGTCCTCATATATCGGCCACGACATATCGACGCTATATTGATAACGACGGCAAGGAGGATGAAGTATCAGAAGGAATGTATAGGATTGTTGATTCAGAAGGCAATATGGGGTTTGCCACTGCTGACGGATATGTAGTTGTCACTCCACAATACAACTATGCAATGCCTTTCTCCTCAGGATATTCAACCGTATATTCCGATGTAAGTTACAAGGAATTGGAAAACGGTTGCAAGTACCCGGAGCGCAATTATCTGAAATCTATTAATCGTCTGGGACTTTGACGAACCTGTTCCGGCAATAAAAGCTGACAAGGCATCAGCTCAATCTCATCGGGTCTTTTGCTCGACGAGGGCTTCCATCTTCACAATCTCGTCGCGTAGACGGGCGGCCTCGATGAAGTCCATGCGCTTGGCCGCATCGACCATCTCGGTGCGTCGCTTGGTGATGAGCCGCTGCAGTTCGTCGGCACCCATGTAACCTATCACCGGATCAGCGGCAAGATCTACCTTGGTGCTGTATTCCTGCTCGTAGGGTACGGGCTGACGTGACTCGCCGCGCTTGGTCGTCGACGGTTTGGCGCCACCCTTGCGGCGCGGTGCTGTATCTTCGGCAGCATCGTCGTCGATGCCTATTATGCGGTTGCGAGCCTTGACTATAGCCTGCGGTGTGATTCCGTGCTCCTCGTTGTAGGCAAGCTGGATTGAGCGGCGACGGGCTGTCTCGTCAATGGTGAGCTGCATGGAGTCGGTAATCTTGTCGGCATACATTATAACGGTGCCGTTGAGGTTACGGGCGGCGCGACCCACCGTCTGCGTGAGCGAGCGGTGGCTGCGGAGAAATCCTTCCTTGTCGGCATCGAGTATAGCCACAAGCGACACTTCAGGCAGGTCGAGACCCTCGCGGAGCAGATTGACGCCTATGAGCACGTCAAACACTCCAGAGCGCAAGTCGTCGAGAATGCGTATACGGTCAAGCGTCTCCACGTCGGAGTGGATATAGGCGGTCTTGATACGGAGTTTCGACAGATATTCATTCAATTCCTCAGCCATTCGCTTGGTAAGGGTGGTGACGAGCACTCGCTCGTTGCGCTCTATGCGCTCATTGATTTCATGCAGCAGGTCGTCGATCTGGTTGAGCGACGGGCGCACCTCTATCACCGGGTCGAGCAGTCCGGTAGGACGTATCACCTGCTCCACCACCACACCTTCGGAGCGCTCCAGCTCATAGTCGGCCGGCGTGGCGCTGACATACATGACCTGTGGCGTAAGCCGCTCGAATTCCTCGAATTTCAGCGGGCGGTTGTCGAGCGCCGCGGGCAGACGGAAACCATATTCCACGAGGTTGAGTTTTCTTGACAGGTCGCCGCCATACATGGCTCTCACCTGCGGAATCGTGACATGGCTCTCGTCGATAATGGTAAGAAAGTCCTTGGGGAAATAATCGAGCAGGCAGAACGGGCGCATGCCGGGCTCGCGGCCGTCGAAATAGCGGCTGTAGTTCTCTATTCCCGAGCAGTGGCCCACCTCGCGGAGCATCTCCACATCGTAGGTCACGCGCTCAAGCAACCGCTTTGCCTCAAGCTCCTTACCCTCGCGGGTGAGAAATTCGGCCTGAGTGCCCAGATCAAGCTCTATCTGCGCTATCGCGCTGCCAAGTCGGGCCGGTGAGGTCACAAAGAGGTTGGCCGGGTATATCTTGAATGAATCATGTGACCCGAGCGAGGTATTGTCCTCTGACCGTATTGTCTTTATCGACTCAATCTCGTCGCCCCAGAAGGTGACGCGCACGGTGATTTCCTCGTAGGCCAGACGGATGTCGACCGTGTCGCCCTTCACGCGGAAATTACCGCGGCGCAGCTCTATCTCGTTGCGCGAATAGAGCGAGTTGACAAGGTCACGCAGAAACTTGTTGCGTGAAATCTTCTGCCCCTGACGTATATTTATCACGTTTACCTCGAAGTCCTCGGGATTGCCCATACCGTAGAGACACGACACCGACGACACCACTATCACATCCTTGCGTCCCGACATAAGAGCCGAAATGGTGGCGAGACGGAGTTTCTCGATCTCGTCGTTGATCATCAGGTCTTTCTCGATATACTTGTCGACCGACGGTATATAGGCTTCGGGCTGATAGTAGTCGTAATACGACACGAAATACTGCACCGAGTTCTCCGGGAAAAACTGCTTGAACTCGCTGTAGAGCTGCGCGGCGAGGGTCTTGTTGTGACTGAGTATAAGCGTGGGCTTGTTGACGCGCTCGATCACGTTGGCCATCGTAAACGTTTTGCCCGAGCCCGTGACGCCGAGCAGCGTCTGAGCCGGATTACCCGCGATGACTCCTGCCGCAAGCGCGTCGATGGCCTGCGGCTGGTCGCCCGTGGGGCTGTATGCTGACGAAAGTTTAAATTTCATTTTTCAATTAATCTGCAACTTACAAAGTTACGAAAAATATCAGTCACTACCACCGTCCGCTAAGAAAATTTAACTCACACCCGAAATCAACCGGAAACACTTGACAAGTTTAACAATATGTAGTAAATTTGCAATTATCACTTTTTATATCCCTAAGACTATTCTTGCTCAACTTCACTTCTCTAAGTCATGAAACAAATATTATCTTCGATTATCGCTTTATTAAGTTTCATCTGTATTCAAGCAGCTGAAACTCCTGTGGAATATTTTGATTGCGGAAATCCCATAAAGTTTGACAACACTGATTTCTATTTTGCATGGAGCGCACATCCTAATCAGCTATATTACATACAGGAGTACCTGCCTGCGGGTGAAAATTTCGAACATTATACCCGCATGTTGTCAATCAGTGTAATTATGGTTGACAGTTCTCCCATTGATGCTGTAAAAGCCAAAATAGCCGAACTTGATGAACGCAAAAAAACTGACCCGGTAACTAACTATGTAGTAGCCGAAAAAGACGGAGAATATATTCTCGAATTTATCGTGAGCGACAGCAACAATGGCGAAGTCAACACTGTAGAAACCGACTTGCATTATTATAAATCCATGATGGTCAACGGTAAGAAAGCATCGGTATTATTTTTCTATTCTACACGCGCCTATGGCGATAACATAACCGAATTTATTCAATCCATACCCGAGAAACGTGCATCGTGGTATAAAGCGATGGAAGATCTCCATCTCAATATCACTTTGAAGGAACTTGACTGACCGGATAGTACCACGCTTCACATCTCTTCCTAATGACAAACTCTTTTATTTGCTTTCAACGGGGAAATTTGTTAATTTTGCACTTTGATACATAACAGGTTCGACAAAAATATATTCACTTCATACATGGAAAAGAATTTCAAACGTACTCTCATAACCACCGCTCTCCCCTACGCCAACGGCCCCGTGCACATAGGTCACCTCGCCGGTGTATACGTTCCCGCCGATATTTATGCCCGCTACCTGCGCCTTCGCGGCGACGACGTGATAATGATAGGCGGCAGCGACGAACACGGTGTACCCATCACACTGCGCGCCCGCAAGGAGGGTATCACCCCTCAGCAGGTCGTTGACCGTTACCACAACATCATCAAGGATTCGCTCGAGGAGCTGGGCGTGTCGTTCGACATATATTCGCGCACCACTTCGGCCATTCACCACGACACGGCTTCGGAATTTTTCCGTCATCTCTACGACAAGGGTGAATTTACCGTGATGACCGAGGAGCAGCCCTACGACGAGACTACGGGCGAATTTCTCGCCGACCGCTATGTGGTGGGCACCTGCCCCCGCTGCGGCAACGAAAATGCCTATGGCGACCAGTGCGAGAAGTGCGGCTCGACTCTCTCGGTGAGCGAACTCATCAATCCCCGCTCGGCCATGACCGGTCTGCCCGTGAAGATGAAACCCACCACCCACTGGTATCTGCCGCTCGACAAGTGGGAACCCGCCCTGCGCAGCTGGATTCTCGACGGCCACAAGGAATGGAAGACCAATGTATACGGCCAGTGCAAATCGTGGCTCGACGGAGGCCTTCAGCCCCGTGCCGTGAGCCGCGACCTGAAGTGGGGCGTGCCCGTGCCCGTGGAGGGTGCCGAAGGCAAGGTGCTCTACGTGTGGTTCGACGCGCCTATCGGCTACATCTCCAATACCAAGGAACTGCTGCCCGACTCGTGGGAAAAATACTGGAAAGATCCCGAGACCCGCATAATCAACTTCATAGGCAAGGACAATATCGTGTTCCACTGCATCGTGTTCCCCGCCATGCTCATGGCCTACGGCGACGGATTCCAGTTGCCCGAGAATGTGCCGGCCAATGAGTTTCTCAACCTCGAGGGCGACAAGATTTCGACCTCGCGCAACTGGGCGGTGTGGCTCCACGAGTATCTCAAGGAATTTCCCGGCAAGCAGGATGTGCTCCGCTACGTGCTGACAGCCAATGCTCCCGAGACCAAGGATAACGACTTCACATGGGCCGACTTTCAGGCCCGCAACAATAATGAACTTGTGGCCGTGCTCGGCAACTTCGTGAACCGTGCCGTAGTGCTCACCCACAAGTATTTCGGCGGCATCATACCCGCTCCCGGAGCCGACACTCCCGCCGAGACAGAGCTGTGGGCTGAAGTTGCCCGACTGAAAGAGGCCGTGAGCGAAAGCCTCGACAACTTCCGCTTCCGCGAGGCTCTCAAGGAGGCTATGGACATGGCACGCGCCGGCAACAAGTACCTTCAGGACACCGAGCCGTGGAAGGTTGCCAAGACCGACATGGCACGCACCGCCACGATTCTCTACAATGCTCTGAACCTCTGCGCCAACCTCGCCATCGTGTTTGAGCCGTTCCTCCCCTTCTCGGCCGACCGTCTGGCCAAGATGGTAGGACTCAAGCAGATGAGCTGGGAGATACTCGGCGACCGCGCTCTGCTTCAGGCTGCCGAGCCCGTGGCTCCCGCCGAGCTTCTCTTTGACAAGATCGAGGACGAGGCAGTGGCAGCCCAGCTCAAGAAACTCGCCGACGCCCGCGAGGCCAACAAGATAGCAGCATGGCGTCCCGAGCCTCAGGCCGCCGACGTCGACATCGATACATTCGGCCTCTGCGACCTGCGCGTTGGCACGGTAGTGGAATGCGAGAAAGTACCCAAGGCCGACAAGTTGCTGCGCTTCCTCATCGACGACGGTATGGAGAAACGCACCATCGTATCGGGCATCGCGAAATATTACAACCCCGAGGAGCTCGTGGGTCGTCAGGTGTGCTTCATCGCCAATCTTCCGCCCCGCAAGCTGCGCGGCATCACCTCTCAGGGCATGATACTCTCGGTGGTGAACTCCGACGGCTCGCTTGTGCTTCTCCAGCCCTCGGCTGAGGTTGCACCCGGCTCCAAGATAGGATAACACTTCCACCATCATAACACTCTCTCGCCATGGCAGCGCAACCACGCATCCTCATCATCTACACCGGAGGCACAATCGGGATGATCGAAAATCCCGAGACGAAAGCCCTGCAGCCGTTTGATTTCAGCCATCTGATCGACAATGTGCCCAAAATCAAGATGCTCGACTTCCGTATCGACAACATACAGTTCGTCCCCATCGACTCAAGTGACATGGATGAGCACGGCTGGGCGCAGATTGCCACGGCCATACGCGACAATTACGACCGCTACGACGGATTCGTGGTGCTTCACGGCACCGACACCATGGCCTACACCGCTTCGGCGCTGTCGTTCATGCTCGGCAACCTCCACAAGCCGGTAATCATCACAGGCTCGCAGCTTCCCATAGGCGAGGTGCGCACCGACGGCGAGGAAAATCTCATCACCGCGCTCCAGATCGCCGCCGCCCGCAACTGCGCCGGCGAACCGATGGTGCAGGAGGTGGCGATACTCTTTGAAAACTACCTCTGGCGCGGCAACCGCTCCACCAAGATGAGCGCCGATAATTTCAATGCCTTCAAGAGCAACAATTATCCCCGCCTCGCCCGTATAGGTCTGGGCATAAACTACGAGGAGGATCATCTGCTTCGCCACAAGGAGAGGCTGCCGCTCGATGTGCGCACAGTGATGGATCCCGCCGTGATGTTCATAGAACTCAATCCCGGCATGACTCCCGCCACGCTGCGTCACCTTCTCGCCACCCCCGGCATAAAAGGAATAGTGCTCCGCACGTTTGGCGCAGGCAACGGCCCGACGGCCGACTGGTTTCTCGACGAGATACGTGCTGCCGTGGATCGCGGCATCGTGATAGTCAACGTGACCCAGTGCGTCAACGGCGGCGTGCACTCCAAGCGCTACGTATCGGGCGACCGCCTGCTGTCGGCCGGGGTTATATCAGGACACGACATGACCTCCGAGGCCGCCATCACCAAGCTGATGTATCTCTTCGGACTCGGCCTCATCCCCGCCGAAGTCGCCTGCCGCATCGAAGAAAACATCTGCGGCGAAATCACCGTCTGAACCTCGATATCTGATTTCCCCATCAGAAAATGCTCTCCCGGGAGAGCATTTTTATTGAAAAATGCTCTTTACAAAGAGCATTTTTTGTATATGAACGACATTGGAAGTGTCAGGGGAACTTTTATCGCAAGTATGTTAGCTCAAGGATATAAAATCTCCGAGTCGGCCAAAGGCGACTTTCTGATTGACGAGAAATGATTCTTGTACTGATATCTCTCGTGAAAATGAATCCTATAGGTGACGAGCCTATCGACGATCACATGGGGTGATATATAAGCTACGTCGATTTTGTCAACCAATATAACAAGTACACATGGAAAGCCAATAATGTAGACAAAGAACGCGCAAAAGCTATGATAGAACAGAACTAAAACTTTTCACATTTTCTTAAAAGCGCCCTGCGACTCCATGCCGCAGGGCGCTGATCTATTAATGCGGAGTGCTCTCACACTCGCTGGCATCAGCAACTTCGCTTCTCCTGAAAATTACAATTTAGCTCCCCATGGAAACATCGCAAAGCGATGTCCCTACAATCGTAATAATCAACGGTTTATAAATTATGGGGCGGGATCGCTGCCCCCGCAGCGACAAAACGTATTTTGTTGATTTACAAGATAATAATTATCGCCCGCTGACGGGAGAGCAGCGGGCGACAATTATTTCAACGGTTAGAAGTATCAGAGAATGACTTTCTTAACCTCGTTGCCCTGACGGCGTATGTAGAGGCCGGGGGCGGGAGTACCTTTCACGCGTATACCCTGAAGGTTGTAGTACTCAACGGGAGCGTCAGTTACATTCATCTCAACGTCGGCAATACCGCTTGGAGAGCTGAGTGTATAGCCTGAGAATAATGCGAAGGTCTGATCATCGGCAATATCGGCATCGACCATCAGTATCACCCAACCCTTATCCTGAAGTTCGGCCGGCAGCGTGAAGGTAGCCGAAGTCCAGCCGGAGTTGTCGAAGGGCAGTTCACCGATAAGCACCGGCTCATCCATTCCGTAGGCCTGTCCGAGCAGACGCATCTTGGCTGCCGCTATGCCACCCCAATAGTTGAATGTGATCTGAGCATCGTTGATACCGGCAGTGGTGAATTTGGGCAGCGCGACCATAGCTTTGAGATCAGTCTGGCCGTCGACAGTGTAACCCATCATGGCCAGATCGCCATCGACGGCAAATATCGGCGCGAGTAACGTAGCAGGATTTCCGGGCATCCAGTAGGTGCCGTTATACTCCTCCGAGGGACGCATTATTATCGTGTTGTTCTCGGTAATCTGATTGTCAAGATTGTTTACCCAAGGTAATTTCACGGGGTCACCTATCGAGAAACCTGTACCTACTATATGGTAGCTGATACCGGCGGGATTGTGGGCCATCACGCCGAGCGTGGTGTAAAACAGTTCGGTATCGGCAGGCATCGTGAGGGTATATTCGGTCTTATCCCATCCCACTTCGTTGAGATACACCCACGCACTGTCGTAGTAGTAAACCTCGTAATAGAACGAATCGCCTATAGCGCCGTCTTCCTCGCCTTCGGTGGGCGGAGTCCACGTGAGAGTGACCGTGAGGTTATCCTCGCTCAGTTCGGCCTTGAAATTGTTGACGATATACGGACGTACCACGCCAGTGTATACCAGCGCCGTCTCAGCTTTGCCCACACGGCCGTCGACCGAGCAGGTCACCTTGATATTGTTATAGTTCTGTGCAGTCTCGATTTCCACAGTCTGGAGCGAGCCGGGAGCACCTGTCACCTGCTTTGAGGCCACGGGTGTGTTCTGGGCTGATGAGCTGCCGGGCACGGTGGATTCCGAAGCGACCTCGGCGGTGATTACGGTAGAGGCGTCGAGCATACGTCCATCAGCAGTGGTGAGAGGCATCTTGAACGTCACGGTAGCCGTGAGAGCGCCATCGGCACCGGCAGTCACCTGCAGATCGGTAGCACCGGTAGGCACGTCGGCATCGCGGTCGCTCAGGGTGATGTCGATATCCGATACATGGAACGATACCGTCTTGGTTACGGCATGAATACCTATGTAATACACACCGGGCTCGGGCACTGCGAAATATTCCTCAAGAATATCGCCGAGCATGTGCAGGCAGTGTGACTCGGGAATGATCACGCGGGTCATGGCCTCGACGGTGGGAGCCGTACCGATACACACCTCATAAGTGCCGCGGGTATCGCTGTCGTGCACAAGTCCTATCTCCATTTCAAAGCGGTAAGCCTTGGCGGTATTGTCGAAGTTGACGGGAGGAAGTATGAGCCAGTCATCGCCGTTGTAACCTGAGGCGAATGCGGGGAAGCCCATCTCGTCGGCTTCTATGAAGCGCCATGTATCGTCGGCACCGCTCTCATATTTGTGACCGTCGATATTGATGGTGGTCATCAGCTCGAAATCCTTGGGCTCGGGGCGGAAATGGATCGGACATTTCAGCGGCTCGCCGTAAGTGATGAAATTAGACACGGCAGGCTCGGAAGCCTTGGAGTCATATATAGCGGTGATCTCGGCAGTGTAGCTGTTGAACGGCTGGCCCTCGGGCAGTGTATAGTCGAGCGACGTCTCCGACGTAGTGCCCAGCACTGTGCCATTGAGCGTAACCGAGTAGGTCAAGGCGCTATAATCAACATATCCGCCATGCACTGATGCAGCCGGAGCTGTCCATGTCACTTTGGTATCGGTGAGAACGGCATCGGCGGGAGCTACGGGAGTATCGGAGCCGATCCAGCGGTGAAGCACTGCGGCAGCGCTCTTGAGATTGCCTTTGGAGACTACGAGCGAGAATGTGCGGTTGCCGTTGGCAATATCGGTCAGATCGGCAGTTAATGTCGACCCGGCAGCAGCCTTGCCGGTGGAATATTTCACACCGTCGACAAGTATGGTCCAGTCGAGATCGCCGCTCAGCGGTTCACCACCCTGAGTCTTGTCGGGCATCGTGCAGCTGAGAGTGCCGCTGAGCATCGCACCGGCGAAATCACAGCTGTTGATCACGGGCATTGCCGGGGCGGCGGCATCGGCATTGGTCTCTGTGGTGATCAGGAACGCATATATTTCAGCTCCGGCACTCTTGCTCAGCACCTCGGCCTTCTTATCGGCGATATTGAGCGAGACAAGCGATGTGGATACATTATTGTAAAAGGCATTCCACAATATCGCGTTAAGCGACGGCACATATACCATACCCGTGACCACACCGGTATTAAGGCCTGCAATCTGCGAGGCCACGTCAAATACTTCGGTCTGATTTCCTTCGGCATCGATCTGCACGAGCTTACCCCCGGTGGTGATTCCGTAGAAAAGGTCATCCTGCTCGTTGTAACAGAGCGACACGCACACTTGGTCGAAACTTGCACCCGCCACTGATTTTACGTTGGCAAACCCCTCGGCATCGGCCACGGTAAAGGAGAAACCTTCGCCATCGGCATCATAGCCGTAGCCATATACCTTGTCGTCGAGCGTGCGGTAGGCCGACGTCAGAAGCACCGGGAGCAGACCGCCCGCATCGTCGCTCAGGTCTATGTATTCGTTACTGAGGATTTCGCCGGTAGCGAGATCAAATTCAGTATAGGCATAGGCCATGAACGCAGTCTCAAACTTAAATCCGTCGAGCGCGCACACTCGTCCGTCGCGATACCAGCCGGTATACACGGTCCATGAATTTGCCGTGAGATAATCCTGCCACATGAATGTGCCGGAATCGGTCTTGTCAGGGTCGATGCTGTAGAAGCCGTTTTCCTTGCCTACAAGATTAGTGTTGTTGAGATAACCGAAAATCGTGGCTCCGTCGGCCGCGGCATTCATAGGCGCCGGAAGCATCGGGGCCGGTACACCTTTCCTGACCGGCACTTCCTTAAACACTTGAGTTCCCTGACTCTGCTCAGTCAGTTTTGACGGCTGCAATTCAGGATGCGTGAACAGCGCGTCGGCCTCGGGAACTTTTACGCCGGCCGACACCGTCAGTGCGGCAGCTGCAGCCAGCGAAAGAAACAGTTGTTTTTTCATCAGATTACTATAATTGTGTTTTCACCTCAGGTGATAAATATCTACTTATTTCCACAAAGTTAGTATAAAATTTATGAATTATCGCTATATTTGCGTATCAGATTTACAGGTATAATCTCCAAAACCGCAATAATTACATCATACATCCTGATTTATTATGAAGATTTTCCGAGCATTAGTCGTCACTTTGGCGGCACTTGCCGTGCAGAGTGCCGTGGCTTTAAAGCCGGGCTCACCGTCGGTAAGCATGAGTTTTGTAATAGAAAACAACACCGGTAAGGTAGTGGGGACTCTCACCGCTCCGGTTAAAGACAGCGACTGGCAGGAGCTGCCTGAAGATACGCGTATCACCGTTACCGTGTCACGTTCATGCTACAGTCTGTCGGAGAGCGACGTTCCGGTAGCCTCGTTCAGCGACCTCGCTCCCGGCGAGCAGGTGCAGTTTACCGACGACACTGTCCCGGCATGGCAATACGGATATGATTACACCTATACCCCGGTGGCATTCATCGGCTCCGAACGCAATCCATATTCCTACGGAGGCTCGGTTACGCCGGGTCTGCAATTCTCGTTTGCTTACCAGTCATTTAATGTCACACCGGCTGCCGACGGCAAATCGGTTGCCCTCTCGGCCGTAGTACCTTCCACCCTCAGCAACGGCGAGCCCATGCCCGTGCCGGTCAAGGCAATCGAGTTTTACCGCGACTACACCGGTAATGAACTCGTGGCAAAGATAGAGAATCCTGAATCGGGATCTACCGTGACCGCCACCGACAACAATCCTCATGAAAATACCACCTCCATCTATATGGTGCGCGCTGTCACCGACTTCGGCTCGGCACAGACCACCCAACAGTGCTTCGTGGGTTTCGATATACCTTATTCGCCTTATCCCGTAGCCGCTGAATACTATGACGGCGGTATCCGCGTGTACTGGACCGCACCCGACCGCGGCGCCAACTGGGGAACGATTGACCCGGCTCAGACCGTCTACAATGTATTCCGGTGCTGGGGCAGCGGCCAGAACAACCGCGAGCTCATAGCCGAGGGAATAAAGGAGACTGAATATGTCGACTACGGTACAGGTATGGAATTTCCCCGCGCCGTGCGCTACGAGGTGCAGTCAGCCAATAATGTAGGCGTGGGCGAATCCAACTACAGTTCCTATGATTATTCCCTTATTATCGGTCCTGACTACGAGCTTCCTTTCGTGGAGACATTTGACGGTGGGGCTGATAAAATGTGGACGTATACCAACTCATCCAACTACGCACGCATGTATTTGGCCGATGTGGCCGACTACGGCGACGGCACTACCGTACAGCCGCATTCGGGGTCAGGTCTGATCTACGTAAACTACTCGGAATACCGCGCTCCGTCAGGCTCCGTCAATACCATGACTTCATATAAAATCAATATGTCGGAAGCCGCCAACCCCGTGCTGAGCTACTGGTATTACGCAATCCCCGACAATGACGTGTATATCGACCTCAGGCTGTCGACCGACGGTAAGGATTTCACCTCTCTTTCAAAGATCTTGATAGCACCCGGCACCGAATCCCCGGAGTGGAAGAAACTTATAATCCCTCTCGAGGGCTATGCCGGCAAGGAGACGGTCTACGTGCGTTTTGCCACCGGTTTCAGCGATCAAGCCTCATCAGCCATTATCGACGATATCGTTATAGCCGACTATCGCAGCGTGGGAACCATCACCGCCGAAAGTAACCCTGACATGCGCACCATCACCCTCACGTGGGTCGATCCGGGCAGCGAATATGCACCGTGCACAGGATTTATCGGTTATATGGACGGCGAGAGCGCAGGCAATGTTACTTCGCCTTGGACAATCGAAGTCCCTGAATATGATACCGCCTACACTTTCAGCATCGAAGCGCTCTACGATGGTGTGAAAGTAGACAGGAGTGAACCTGTTTCGGCCGAGGTGAAAGCTCCGGAAATTACCGAATTCACCGTCGACGACTATACATTCATAATCGACAAAGAGCAGCTTGCTCCCTCGGTAAAGATCAAGGCTTATACCGGCAGCAAGGTGATACTCACCATTCCGGGCCATGTATATTATAACGAAATATCCTATGACGTCACCGATATTCTCGACGCCGTATTCCGCGGAAATGAGAAGTTGGTATCGGTTGTGATTCCCGAGACCTGCACCACCGTGGGCGAGGAGGCATTTGCCGCATGTAACAAACTGATGGGCGTGACCATCGGTGCCGGCGTGACTGAAATCAAGGCTCGCGCTTTCGCCGGATGCACGGCACTCAATCAAGTGATTTTCATGCCCTCCGTTCCTCCTGTGGTTGCGCCCGACGCTTTCGATGGCATCGCTCAGGGATGCAAAGGCACCGCACCTGAAGGCTCGGCCGAGGCCTACGCCGCTACCGAAGGGCTGAGCGGTATCGACTTCGGAGTGAGCGGTATCACAGAAATCGGTATAGAATCGGCTGCCGAAGCTGAATACTTCGATCTCAGCGGTCGCCGCATTGAAGCCCCCGCACCCGGAAGCTGCGTCATAGTACGCCTCACCGGTCGCGACGGCTCTATACGCACCGCCAAGGTCATGGTGAAATAAGAAACCTGATTACCCACAAAACAGACGGTCGCCGGTTCCTCCCAGAGCCGGCGATTGTGTATTTAATACATTGAATTATAGCACAGTAGGGACGCGATTCATCGCGTCCGCGGTGAAAACATGAAATAAAAAAATGTATTCTCCCGCAGCGCATATTTCGTATCATGTATTCGAGACGGACGCGATAAATCGCACAGCTGTCCGGGAAAAATTTTAACAATTGCTCCTAACAAATCAGTTTTCAATGCGTTAGGAGCGATATTTGTACTCCGACCATTCTCAACCGATATATGCAAATCACAACATACAAGTTACAATTTGCTATTCAATAAACAAATCATCCAAATAATAGTCCCTAATCGATAATAAGACATGGGGCAAGTCGATCTTTGATTAGCAAATTGCTACTTGCTCTATTTGTTAAAAAATTCCCCGGACGGCTGTGCGATAAATCGCGTCCGTACATCCTGATTTACAGCTATTAAGCCCTACAGGAATCGTATAATTTAACCCCGGATGGATTGTCATCCGGGGTTGATGCGTTGCGGTTGTATATTTTATCTCGGGGGACGGCCTCCACCGGGGCCACCGGGGCCGCCGGGACCACCGAAGCCGCGACCGGGACCACCGGGGCCGCCGGGACCCATGTCACCGCCGTCGACCGATGGTGTATTGCCTTTACCGAATGAGTTGAACTTCCAAGTGAGCGTCACCATGAAGTAGCGGGTGAGCGAGTTGTATTCGATATCGTCGATATAGTTGGCGGTGACGTTGCGGCGTATGTTGGAGGTCTGGTTGAGCAGGTCGTGAACCTTCAGGGCTATGGTGAGCGACTTGTCGCGGAGCACCTGCTGGGATATTGACGCGTTCCACATCAGGGTCTTGGTGTCATACCCCGCCGCCATACCCGAGGTGGCCGAGTAGCGCAGGTCGGTCTGGAGGTTGAATCCCCACGAGGTGTAGTATGTACCGTCGAATCGGCCGCCATAGGAATGTACCGTCTGGTTGCGCTGCTGCGGGAGGGAGTTTTTGGTAAGCTGCAGGCGATACTCCGGCCGAAGTTCAAGCTCGAAATGGTCAGGACGGAACGTGATACCCGGACTTTCCATGACTGAGAACGAGAGGGAGTTGTTGCGTGCGCCGTTGTTGAAACCTACGTTGTGGTTTACGTTGGTGAAGATATGATTGGAGATGTTCCACTTCTTGTTGCGCAGCGGCTGGTTGAACATATTCATCAGTCGGGCGTTCCACACACCGTTGACATTTGTGTAGGTAGTGGTGCGCACGGCGGTGACCGGGTCAACCGTGGTCAGTGACACGATGGAATTCTGCGTGAACGAGCCGTTGAGCATAAGCATAATGGAGCGCTGGCTGTCGGCATTATAATCCTGAAAGCGGAGATTGAAATTGTGGGTGAACGAGGGATCGAGGTCAGGATTACCCTGCTTAATGTTCATGGGGTCGGAAATATCGGCCACCGGCTGCAACTGGGGCATTGACGGCTGAGAGGAGCGTCCGCGGTAGAATACCTGAAACGACGACTGCTTGTCCATCTTGTAGCGCAATCGCAGATAGGGGGCGTAGTTCCACACCCAGCGCGTGGGTATGGTCTTGGCATCATCGATCAGATTCTCGCTCTTTGACATCTGCGGCACGAACTGCAGACCTCCCTCGAAATTAAGTTTCTTGCCCGATTTCTTATAGCCGACCTGAATATTCTGGTTTGACGATTCATTTCGGAACGAGTTGGAGTAATCAGGATTAGGCTCGGCACCGAGTGGCGGAAGCACACCTTCATAACCGTCGGGAAGATCGTAGGTAAGCTTGTCGGCATTGTTCCAGCGGTAGTTCACCCTGTAGGCAAACACGAGGGCATGTCCTTTCTCGGGATTGCCGAGCGGCTCGGTATATGTGAGGCGGGCATTGACACTGTTGCTCCACGTGTGGTTGTTGCCATACTGGTCAAGCTTAATGTCATCGTTCATTATATCCTCGTCGGAGGGCATATACTCAGGATTGTAGATAGTGTTGGAGATGGATTTCTCGGTCTCGCGCACATTCGACATCTGATACTGGGCGCTTACCGAAAACGAGCGGCCTTTTCTTTCCTTGAAGGAGTGGGAGTAGATCAATCGGCCTGAAGCTTCCCAAGAATTACCTCGCGAGCGGTCGAGATTGTCGGCCGTATACACCTCGCGCATGGAGCGGTCAAGATATTGCGACCACTCGTCGTTGAAGGAATTGTTGTGGTTGAACGAGAAATTTGGCCGGAACTCGAGTGTATTGTAATCGTTGGGCTTCCAGAGCATACGGAACTGGCCGCTGACATTGTTGCCGCGGTTGCGTGAATACTTGGTGGAGTTGGTATATGTGGAATAATCCTCGAAAAGTTCCTGACGGTTCTGGCGTGTTTCGGAGATATTGTCGGTATTGGTGAAAATCACGTTACCGCCCACACGGAAAATCTCGCCGTTGCCCACATTGAAGTTGAATCCGGCCGCGCGCGACACGGTGATGCCGTTGTCGCCTCCGAAGCGGCGGAAACGTCCACCGTTGGAATCGGTGAAGCCCATCTCGTTGATGTTGTTGAGATTGCCGAGAAATGTTATCTGATTACCGTTCCAGAATCGGTTGACGTTGAACGAGCCGGCATAGCGATCGTCGGTACCGTAGCCACCGGTCACCGTGCCAAACCATCCCTGATTCATGCCTTTCTTTACCGAGAGGTTTATCACGGTCTCGTCCTCGCCGTCGTCCACTCCGGTGAGTCGGGCTTCGTCGCTCTTGCGGTCGACCACCTGCAATTTATCGATCATCGAAGCGGGAAGATTCTTTGATGCGACCTTGGGGTCATCGGCAAAGAATTCCTTGCCGTCGACAAGGATTTTGGAAATTGTCTTGCCGTTGGCGGTAATGGAGCCGTCGGAACCCACCTCCACTCCCGGCAGACGCTTGAGCAGATCCTCGACCACGGCATTGGGCTGCGTGCGGTAGGAGTCGGCGTTATATTCCACCGTGTCCTCCATCACTTTTATAGGAGTCTTTACAGCCACCACCTGCACCTCGCCGAGCAGCGTCGATGACTCCTTCATCTTAATCTCACCCAGCCGCAGATTTTTCGTGCCCGCGGTTACGGGAGCCTCATAATCGGAATAACCGATATAGGCTATCGACAATATGTATTTCCCGGCATTTACGTCGGTAATGCGAAATCGGCCGTTTTCATCGGTGGTCACACCTTTTACAAAAGCGCTGTCGCGCGCCGCGAGCAGTTTTACCGCCGCCTCGATAAGCGGCTCGGCGGAATCGGCGTCGATCACCTTTCCCGTGATGTTGATAGCCGATGCCATTACGGGCAGCAGCGCCGCAAGCATTAAGAGTAGGATTTTTTTCCCTGCAAGTCTCATAAGGGTAGTTTTGTGTTGATCGGAATATATTACTTTATATTCTGACTGCAAAGTTACGCATAGGTTTAATATATATCCAAAATATGAGGGTCATAATCGACATTCAGGCCGATTTATCCGACGAATCGGCACACTCGCACAAATCAAAGTTTCGTAAAGTCGAAGTTTTTCGCTACATTTGCGGTCACAAACTTTACTAAACATGGATCAGGATCTGAAAAAGCAGCTTACCGCCGACCCCGACGGCCTGCTTACCTACGAATACATAGCCAATCATATAGGCGCTTGCGACGATATAATGGACGAGCTCGTCGACAACATGATTCTCGTCGACAACTCCGGCCAGTTCACCGTAAGCTCCGCCCGCTATCTAAGCGCCATCGATGCTGAAAAATACCGCGAAGTAATAAGCCGCCTCATCGCGGGCGCTATCGAAAAAGACCGAGAGCGCCGCTACATAGGCGACCTGTTGCCCGCGATATGGGGCGCTGACTATGAAGCGCGTGCCGACGAGCTATCGGCGTCCGACGACAATTTCCGCCGCATCTACAAGCGTCTTTTCCCATCGTCGACTATCTGAAAAAACTATACCGCAATCTCATGCGCAAATTCTATTTAATACTCACAGCAATGCTTGCTGCCATGTGCGTGCAAGCTGCAACCGACAACAGCAACAATATGACCACTTCCACTGCTAAAGACGCCCGCGTGCTCATCCACACCACCATGGGCGACATCACCGTGGCTCTCTACGGCGACACCCCTCTGCACCGCGACAATTTCCTGCGTCTTGCCCGCGAGGGATACTATGATGGCGTGTTATTTCACCGCGTAATCAAAAACTTCATGATCCAGACCGGCGACCCCGATTCAAAGACCGCCGCACCCGGCGATATGCTCGGTGCCGGAGGCCCTGACTACACCATTGCCGCCGAAATCGTATATCCCCGTCACTTCCATAAGCGCGGCGCTCTCGCCGCCGCCCGCACCGGCGACAATGTGAACCCCGAACGCCGCTCGTCGGGCAGCCAGTTCTACATCGTAACCGGCAACGTATACTCCGAAGGACAGATGAAGAGCCTTGAGCACAATCTCGAGATGCAGAATCTCCAGAATATTTTCAACGACCTCGCCCGCCGGCACAACGACACCATCATGGCGATGCGCCGCAACCGTGACCGCGAGGGTCTGATGGCTCTTCAGGAAAAGCTCGCCGCCGAGGCCGAGAAAATAGGTGCCGAAAATCCCGTGAAGCTCACTCCGGAGCAGATCGAGATATACACCACCACAGGCGGCGCACCTCACCTCGACGGCACATATACAGTATTCGGTGAAGTCACCGAGGGCCTTGAAGTGGTGGAGAAAATCGAAAATGTTCCCACCGGCAGCGCCGACCGCCCCACCGAGGACGTGAAAATCATCTCAATGGAGATACTTGATGAATAACTCATCGTTCACCCTCGGCAACGGCCTGAGGATTATACATAATTACGATCCGGCCACCGCTATGGTGGCCGTTGACGTGCTATATAATGTGGGCGCGCGCGACGAGAACCCGCAGCTCACAGGTATGGCGCATCTTTTCGAGCACCTTATGTTTGCAGGCTCGGAAAACGTGCCCGACTTCGATGGCGCGCTCGAGCGGGTGGGAGGTATAAGCAACGCATGGACATCCAACGATTTCACCAATTTCTACGACGTGGCTCCGGCCGTAAATGCCGAGACTCTTTTCTGGCTTGAAAGCGACAGGATGCTGTCACTCTCATTCTCGCAGAAATCGCTCAACGTGCAGCGCAGCGTGGTGATAGAGGAATTCAAGCAGACCCACCTCAACCGTCCCTACGGCGACCTGTCCCATCATCTTCGCGCGCTGCTCTACACCGTTCACCCCTACCGATACCCTACGATAGGCAAGGAAATCGACCACTTGCGCCGCGTGACTCTCGAAGATCTGAAGCGATTTTATTTCTCCCACTATGCGCCTAACAATGCCGTTCTTGCCGTGAGCGGAAATCTCACTTCCGACAGAGTGAAGGAGCTGGCCGAAAAATGGTTTGGCTCGATTCCGCGCCGCGACATCGCTCCCCGCACATATCAGCAGGAGCCACCCGTAACCTCTCAGCGCCTTGAGTGCCTTGAGCGAGACGTGCCGCGCGCCATGATTACAGTCGCGTTCCCCATGCCCGCATATGGCCGGCCGGGATATATCGAGTGTGACCTCATAACCGACATTTTAGCCAACGGGCGCTCATCGCGTTTCTATCGCGAACTCGTGATGCAGGGCGACCTTTTCAGCGACGCCGACGCCTCCATCTCCGGCTCCGACGAACCGGGGTTCCTTATGCTCAACGGACGTCTCAACCGCAGCGACGATGCCTCGGTGGAGGAGGCGCGCAGGGTGCTTACTGAGGCTGCTTGCGCTCTGGCCGAGCCGGGCAATGTGACGGAACATGAACTGACCCGAGCCGTCAACCGCTTCGAGAGCCAGTCGACATTCTCGTCGATGAACTTTCTCAACAAGGCACAGGCTCTCGCAATGGCCGAAATGCACGGCGAGGATATAAACTCTATAGTCCCCGCCTACCGCCACGTCACCACATCCGACATCACAGCCACAGCCGCCCGCATCCTCGACCCGGCCCGCTCCGCCACCATCGAATACCTCCCGCGGTAATAAAAGCTGTCGCTTCTGTCTGCTATTCCCCATCATTCATTTACAAAAAGTGCCAATATTGGCAGTTTTTGTAAATGAAAATAATCAAGCACCTAGCTATCAGCCTTGTAGGAGCGCTCCACGGAGCGCCCGGCCGGGAAAAAGGATAATTTTCCCCGCCGCAGCTGTGGTGCGAAGATTGAACGTAAGCATCTATTGCATCCCGGAGGGATAGCCAGCTATATAACCCCGGGTGCTCGCCACCCGGGGAGCATCAACGGCCCACGACACAACCTCGGAGAGGTTGAACAAAACCTCAGCGAAGTCCAGCCCTACCCGGGCTGATAAGTTGTAGGTTGCATCTACCCCGGGTGACGAGCACCCGGGGTTAGTGAGATGTCAACCCCTCCGGGGTGAAATTGCGCGCAATATTATGGAGGCTCCTGTAGGGGCGCTCCACGGAGCGCCCGACCGGGCAAAAGACTATCCTTCTGATCTTTATCAGCGCGCAGGGGATTTGTGAATCGAAAAAAGTCCGGCAAGCCTTCGCGGCCTGACGGACTTTACTACCTTGGATTAATTGTACCTTATTGTTTCAAGTCGATTTTTTTCAGAAGTGGCTCGAACCGTCGAAGCAGTGTGTACATACCTTGCACTTGGGCAGTCCGATAGCCTCGATAAGATCCTCGATGGTATTGAATTTGAGCGAGGTGAGGCCGAAGTGCTGACGCATACGCTCGACAAGGGCGTTGTACTCAGGCGAGCCTGTAGTGGTGTAGGCTTCGAGATTCTTGTTGGGGTCACCTTCCATCTCCTCTATCAGACGGCGGGTGAGAAGTTCCATATCACTCTTTGACGATGTGAAACCCACATAGCGGCATCCGTAGATGAGCGGCGGGCAGGCTATGCGCATGTGCACCTCCTTGGCTCCGCAATCGTAGAGCACTTTCACGTTGTCGTTGAGCTGGGTGCCGCGCACTATCGAGTCATCGCAGAAAAGAGCGCGCTGACCTTTGAGCAGAGCTTTGTTGGGCACAAGTTTCATCTTTGCCACAAGGTCGCGCATCGACTGGTCGGCAGGCATGAAGCTGCGGGGCCACGTGGGCGTATACTTTGAAATCAGGCGGCGGTAAGGCACTCCTTTTCCGGCTGCATAGCCAAGAGCCATACCCACACCAGAATCGGGAATTCCGCATGCGCAGTCCACCTCGTTATCATCTGACAAAGCCATCTTGAAGCCCGATTTGAAGCGTACATCTTCCACATTGGCGCCCTCGTAGGTCGAGGTTGGGAAGCCGTAATAAACCCAAAGAAACGCGCATATCTGCATCTCCTTGCCCGGAGGCGTGAGCTGACGCACCTCGTCGGCAGTCACCTCCACCACTTCACCGGGACCGAGATCGCGCACAACCTCGTAATCGAGATTTGGCAATGATGTTGATTCCGAACACAGAGCATAGGCGCCCTCCTTGTGGCCGAGTATAATCGGTGTGCGGCCGAGACGGTCGCGCGCGGCGATGATGGAGTTCTCGGTAAGTATGAGCATGGAACAAGAGCCCTTGATCTTGTCATACACATGCTTTATACCTTCCTCGAAAGTTTTACCGCGGGTTATGAGCAGGGCGATGAGTTCGGTCTGGTTGGTATTGCCGGAGCTGAGCTCGGCGAAATGTTTACCATCCTCAAGCAGCTCTTTCTCAAGCTCATCGAGGTTGCATATCTTGGCGATGGTCACGATAGCAAACCGTCCGAGGTGGGAATTGATAATGATGGGCTGCGGGTCAGTGTCGCTTATGACGCCTATTCCCATATCGCCCTTGAACTTTGACAGTTCTTTCTCGAATTTCGTGCGGAAATAGGTGCTCTCCAGACTGTGGATTGAGCGACAGAACTTTTTTTCGACGTTGTCGAAGGTGGCCATGCCACCGCGACGGGTACCGAGGTGTGAATTATAGTCCACACCATAAAACAGGTCATTGCGGCAAGCATCCTTGGATGCTACTCCGAAAAATCCTCCCATAGTTATGTGTAAAAATTAAAAATTTTAAGGCGCAAAGTTAGACAAAAAATCCGACAAATACGCCAATTCCGACTAAAAAATTTTAACAAAATTATACAACTATGATAGTCAGAATTTTACCGCTCACTTCGACAGCAGGCGATCATATATTTTGTCCAACCGGCTTACCACACTGTCGGTAGAATAGGCTTCGGCCTTACTTCTCGAACACGTTCCCATAGCGGAGCGCACAGCCGGATTTACCACTATTTCAGTGATTGCCCCCGCAAGAGCATCAATATCGCCGGGCTCTATGAGATAACCGTTGACCCCGTTTTCCACCACAGACGGTATACCTCCCACGCAGGATGCGATAACAGGCATCTTCCATGCCATACATTCGAGAATAGACACGGGCAACCCTTCAAAATACGACGGCAACACGAAGCAATGACACATCTCGAGCAGCCTCTGCTTTTCATCGCCCGACACCCAGCCCTCAAGCACTACATTACCTTCAAGGCCATTGTCGTGTATCATGGAGCGGAGCGTTTCCTCTTCGGCTCCGGCACCGGCTATGTGAAGCACGACCCGGTCGCGCACCTCAGGCTTCAGCTCTATCATCGCCTTTACCAGATCTATCACACCTTTGGGCTTATCCAGCACACCTAAAAACAGCAGATGAATTTTCTCGGGGTCAGCCTCGCGCTCCACTTTGGCGGGGTAATCCACCGGATTAGGAACTAAATCAAGGTTATCAATACCGTGAGATGAAAAGAATTGATACCATTGGTCAGACAGGCATATCACCTCGTCGCAATAATTCAATGAACGGGTAATACCGTCGGGATCGGTATTGAAATAGTCGGCGAATCGGCCGCTGTGCACATGCATCACCACCTTGCGGCCCATGCGGCGGGCAAGACGGGCGAAATACATCTTGCGGCGGAAGCTGGCGCCTGATGCCGTGTGTATATGAACAATCTCGATCGACGGATGAGTCATAAGCAGCCACGCAGTATGCGCATACGCTCCGATAAAATCGGCTATCTTGCGAGCCGCCGAGCCGCCGTGATAGCTGGCCACGAAGCGAGCCCCCGGCATCTTTGATGCGTAGGCCTTCAATACCTCGTCCATGCCGCCACGCGACCGCGGACCGATAAACAGTATTTTTTTACTTTCGGTCATAACTATCGGCAAAGTTAACCAAAAATCGCGAGATACCGTCATCACGCCTCAACATATTTCACTTTCAGCCTGACTGCCACCCCATTGCCACCCCATGACCCGGCAATAAAAATCATGCAAAATGTTGCAATTTTGATGCATCATTAACTTTTTTTTGGGTAATTGCGGAAATTTATCTATATTCGTGGAATTAAATCCAGACCATGACAAAGCGTGCCATGAACGGTTCTGATTATCGGAATTAATTAACATCTACATATACCTTTTCAACTATTTGACATGAGCTATCTCAAGTTTGATAAAAACCTCATGATTAATCTGGAGCAGTCTCTACCCAAGGAGATTCTCCGCACTAATCAGTCGGGCGCCTATCACTGCACCACGATAGTAGACTGCAACACCCGCAAGCAGCACGGCCTGCTGGTGGTGCCTGTACCGGAGCTGGGTAATTCCTGGCATGTACTGCTGTCGTCGCTCGACGTGACCGTATACCAGCACGGCGCCCCGTTTAATCTCGCGCTCCACCGCTACAGCGGCGGCGTGATGAACCCCAACGGCCACAAATACATCCGTGAATTTGACTGCGACAATGTGCCCCGCACCACCTATCGCGTGGGCGGTGTGATCCTCACGAAGGATAAGATTTTCAGCTCGAAGGAAAACCGCATTCTCATACGCTATACTCTCGTCGACGCCCACTCGGCCACCACACTGCGCTTCCGCCCCATCCTCGCATTCCGCGAGGCCAATGAGCTCTGCGTGGCCAACGATGCCCTCAACCCCGCCATTCCCGAGGTGCCTAACGGCGTGAGCGCATGTCTCTACAACGGCTACCCCACTCTCTACATGCAATTTTCACGCAAGCCCCAGTGGACCTACGATCCCCACTGGTACAACGGATTCGAGTATGTCAAGGATCTGGAGCGCGGCGTGCCCTATACCGAAGACCTGTGGGTACCCGGTTATTTCGACATACCCATCAAGAAAGGTGAGTCGATCATCTTCTCGGCCGGCCTGTCGGAAATATCACCCCGCTCGCTCACGAGCATGTATGAGAAAGAAATCACTCAGCGCACATGCCGCAACTCGTTTTTCAACTGTCTGAAAAACGCCGTGAAGCAGTGCTACCTCGACGAACCCGACGGCATGTATCTTCTCTCAGGTTATCCGTGGGGCAAGATTCTCGCACGCAACACCTTCATGGCGCTTCCCGGAGCCACCATCGCCATCAACCACAAGGAAGATTTCGAGCGTATCGCCGACTCGGGCATCAAGGCACTCCGCGATTACTTCGAGAACGGCAATATGCACGACCGCCTGCTGGGCATCGACCTGCCCGACGTTCCCCTCTGGGCCGTGTGGGCTCTCCAGCAGTATTCCAAAGCCTACGGCAAGGATGAGACCCGCAAGCGCTACATGCCGGTAATCAAGGAAATCCTCGACTATATACTTGACAACCGCCATCCCCGCATGAAGGTTGACGGCGACGGCATGGTGTGGATCGAAGGCACCGAGCGTCCGCTATCGTGGATGAATGCCGCGCTTGGAGGTCGCCCCATCGTGCCCCGCACCGGCTATCTCGTGGAGTTCAACGCGCTGTGGTACAACGCGCTGATGTTTGCCGCCAAGCTGGCCGAAGAAGATCCCAAGGCTGCCGCCGACGCCGCACGCTGGAAAGAGACGGCCGAAAAGATGGCTCCGAAATACGTCAGCACTTTCCTCAACGACTACGGTTACCTTTACGACTATGTGGTGGGCACATATGCCGATCCGTCGGTTCGCCCCAACATGGCAGTGGCTATCGGACTTGACTACTCTCCGCTCGACCGCCGCCAGCGCAAGGGAGTGCTCGACGTGGTTACCCGCGAGCTCCTCACGCCCAAGGGTCTCCGCACCCTCTCGCCCAAGAGCTACGGTTACCGTCCATTCTACCTCGGCTCGCCCGAGGAGCGCGAGATGGCTCTCCACAACGGTCCCGTACGCCCGTGGCTGATGGGATTCTATGCCGACGCTTACCTCAAGGTATTCGGCGCAAGCGGCGTGGGCTACATCGACCGCATGCTTATAGGCTTCGAGGACGATCTGAGTCAGGGTTGCATCGGCTCCCTGTCGCAGCTCTACGACGCCAACCCGCCTTTCAACGGCCGCGGCGCCATAAGCCACGTCACCAACGTGGCCGAAGTGCTACGCACGCTCACCACGCTCAAGAAATTCAACATGGACTAATCACTCTCTCATTTCCTGACATATGAAAGCATTAATGTTCGGATGGGAATTCCCACCTCATATCCTCGGCGGACTCGGAACCGCCAGCTACGGTCTCACTAAGGGAATGTGGGAGTGTGGCGACATGGACATTACATTTGTTATCCCCAAGCCCTTCGGTGACGAAGAGAAACACTTCGCCAACATCATAGGAATGTCGCAGGTGCCTATCGCATGGCGCGACGTAGACCGCGACTATGTGGAGCAGCGCATCGGCAAGCTCATGAGCCCCGAGCTCTACTACCGCCTGCGCGACCACATCTATGCCGATTTCAACTACATGCGCACCAACGATCTGGGCTGTCTTGAATTTTCGGGCCGCTACCCCGACAATCTTGTGGAGGAAATCAACAACTACTCGATATGCGCAGGCGTGATCGCCCGCACTCTCGACTTCGACATCATCCACTCCCACGACTGGCTCACATATCCCGCCGGCATCCATGCCAAGCAGGTTACGGGCAAACCGCTGGTGATACATGTTCACGCCACGGAATTTGACCGCTCGCGAGGGAAACCCAATCCCACCGTGTTCGGTATCGAAAAAGACGGCATGAACAATGCCGACCATATCATCACAGTGTCAAATCTCACCCGCGACACCGTGATCAACAATTACGGTATCGATCCGGCCAAAGTCACCACCGTACACAACGCCGTGACTCCACTCACCCCCGAGCAGATGGATGTTCACCCCACGAAGCCGAAGGAAAAAGTAGTGACCTTCCTCGGTCGAATCACCATGCAGAAAGGCCCCGAATATTTCGTGGAGGCTGCTGCAAAGGTGCTCAAGAACAACCATAACGTGCGCTTCGTCATGGCCGGCAGCGGCGACATGATGGACAAGATGATCAATCTTGCAGCCGAGCGCGGTATCGCCGACCGATTCCATTTCCCCGGCTTCCAAAAAGGCAAGCAGGTATATGAGATGCTCAAGGCTTCCGACGTATACGTGATGCCTTCGGTATCGGAACCCTTCGGTATCTCGCCGCTCGAGGCGATGCAGATGGGAGTGCCCTCGATCATCTCCAAGCAGAGCGGTTGCGCCGAGATTCTCAACAACGTCATCAAGACCGACTACTGGGACATCGACGCCATGGCCGACGCCATCAACTCCATCGTGACCTATCCCGCGATGTACAATCAGCTCCGCGAGGACGGTCTGGCCGAGGTCAACCAGATCACATGGGACAAGGCCGGTAAGAAAGTAATCGACATCTACAACAAAGTCATCAACAAATAACCCTAAACATCCACCCGGTGGCTCGGTCACCACATAAATATATCCAACGAAATCATGAAAGCAATTTGTTTCTATTTTCAGATTCATCAGCCATTCCGCCTGAAAAGATACCGCTTCTTCGATATAGGCAACGATCATTACTACTACGATGACTTTGCCAACGACGACATAATCACCCGCATCGCCCAGCGCAGCTACATCCCCGCAGCCGAGACACTGCTGCAGATGATCGAGGAGAGCAACGGCAAGTTCAAGTGCGCCATCTCGGTTACGGGTACCGCCTTGGAGCAGTTTGAGCAATATGTACCCGAATTCATCGACCTGCTCAAGAAGCTCGCCGACACAGGTTGCGTGGAATTCCTCGCCGAGACCAACAGCCACTCGCTCGCATCGCTCAATGATCCCGAGGAATTTGCCATTCAGGTAAGAAACCACGACATGAAGATCGAGCGTCTTTTCGGTCAGAAAACCAAAGTGCTCCGCAACACCGAGCTCATATACTGCGACGAAATGGCTCCCCAGATTCTGGGCATGGGCTACAAGGGCGTGATCACCGAAGGCGCCAAGCACATACTCGGATGGAAGTCGCCCAACTACGTATATTGCGCCGCTTCGGCTCCCAAGCTCAAGATACTGCTGAAAAACGACAAGTTCAGCGACGACATCTCGCTCCGCTTCAGCAATCCTCAGTGGGATCAGTATCCCCTCAACGCCGATACCTACATCAACTGGATCGCCGACACTCCCGCCGAGGAGCAGATCATCAACCTGTTCATGAACATGGAGGTATTCGGTGATTTCCAGCCCCGCGAGACAGGCATATTCCAGTTCCTCGCAGCCCTACCCCGCTTCGCTCAGGAAAGAGGCGTGGAATTCTGGACTCCCTCAACCGCCATCGCCAAGCTGAAACCGGTAGCCGAACTTTCAGTCATGCACCCCATCTCTTGGTCCGACGAAGCCCGCGATACCTCGGCATGGCTCGGCAACAAGCTTCAAAACGAGGCTTTCAACAAGCTCTACTCCGTGGCTGAGCGCGTGCGTCTGTGCGACGACCGCCGCTTGAAACTCGACTGGGAACGCCTTCAGTCAGCTGACCACTTCTTCTACATGTCGACCAAGCATATGGCCGACGGTACGGCACATGCGGCATTCTCTCCCTACGAGACTCCTTTCCAAGCATTCACCAACTACATGAATGTGCTTGCCGACTTCATAGTCCGCGTCGAGGAGCAATATCCCCTGTCGATCGAAAATGAGGAGCTCAACGCCCTGCTTACCACCATCCGCAATCAGGCTACCGAAATCGAAGCCCTCACCAAGGAGACCGAATCGATGCGCAAGAATATCGAGCACTTCAACGACGAGCTGAAGGCTGCCCCTGCGGTGGAAGCTCCTGCTGAAAAGGCCGAAAAGAAAGCCGAGAAGAAAGCCGAGAAAAAGCCGGCAGCCAAGAAAGCTCCCGCAAAAAAAGCGGAGAAAGCCAAAAAGCCCGCGGCAAAAAAAGCCGCCAAAAAGGAGGCCGCCCCTGAAAAAACCGAAGGAGAAACAAAGTAATATAACATCCAATCCCACCCGTGAGGGCCTGCCGTAACCGACAGGCTCTCATTTTACGCTAATGAACCGAAAAGTAATATTCATCACCGGAGGCTCCACCGGAATAGGCGCGGCTTCGGTAAGGCTCTTTGCCAACCGGGGCTGGAACGTATCGTTCATGGATATTGACACTGACGAGGCTGAGCGACTGATGGCTACCTCAGGTCATGACGGGCAGATACTGTTCACGCCGGGCAATACTCGCTCTCGCTCCGATATCGATGCTACCATCGAAGCCACCCTGTCACGCTGGGGAAGGCTCGACAGCGTGTTTGCCAACGCCGGCATCCACCGCCGCAACACGCTGCTCGACATCACCGACGAGGAACTTGACCTGATGATTGACACCAATATCCGCGGCACGGTCAACACCCTGCGCGCGGCCGTGCCCCGCATTATCGCATCGGGAGGCGGCACGGTGGTGATCAATGTCAGCGACCAGTGGTATGTAGGCAAGCCCCATAGTTTCGGCTACGGGCTCACCAAAGGTGCGCTCGGACAGATCACCCGCTCGCTTGCTCTTGACCTCGGCCCGCAGGGAGTGAGGGTCAATGCCGTGTGTGCCGGTACGGTACGCACCCCGCTCGTCGATAATCTTTTCAAGAAATATGAAGCCGAAGGCCGCGGCTCAGCACGCGAGTTCTGGGAGGAGGAAAACTCCCTCTACATGCGCGGCCGCGTGGGCGAGCCCGACGAGATAGCGCGCCTTGTGTATTTCCTCGCCTCCGACGAGTCATCATTCTGCACCGGCGGACATTTCCTCGCCGACGGCGGACTGGTGGCCGGTTAACAAATCAAAAAAACATAAATACATCTTATGATCATGAATAAAATATCACATTTCCTTTTCACGGCAATCATGCTTGTAGTCATGACAGCCTGCAATACTGACCGCTTCGACGCCCGTCTTTTCTCCGTAGATGTCCCCACCGGATACACACCCGAAGATATCGACACATCCATATCAGAAATCGTGAGCGTACAGCTCACCGCTCTTGACGACAAGAGCACTTTGGTGGTGATGGCATTCCCGTTTGCGGGCAACCCGGAGATAGTGCTTTACAACCAGACTCTCGGCGGAGCCAATCCGGCCCTCTCCAATATGACCTATGCGGCAGGAGGAGTAAGCACATTTGATTTCGGCGACCGCAAGGGTAGCGAAATCGCCATGTCAGGCATTATCGACGACATAAGCGTCAATGGCAAAGCTTATTGCTTCCTCAGCGACGGATGCACATTTTTCGTCTACAGTCTTGCAAAAGACTCAGTCGACGGCGACATCGACCGCAAAGTCATCGAGAGCATCAAGGTCAACGAAAAAGCCATGGAGGAATTTGACTCCGAAAAGCGCGTCGACACCGTGGCTGCGCTGGCACGACTGAATATTCCCGTACCTGTGGATGAAGTTACCACATGGTCGGAAATAAAGGTGAACCATGCAGCTAAAGAACTCATACTCATAATGACACTGGACGGAACGGCCGATGATTACGGCGACATCAACGGCACATTCGCCTCAATGCACGACGGTATGGCTGCAAATCTTAAAGCCAACCGTGAGACAGACTGGCTCATACTCGTACCCTCCGATGAAAACTACACCCTTGGCTACGACTACATCACGTCCGACGGCACCCTGCTCGGCACCCTCCGCTTTACCCCCGATGAATTGAAGTAACCTGATTCTGACATATGAAATCAATTTCCAAATTTCTTGCATTGATCGGAATAGGCACGGCCATAGGTTGCACTCCCAAAAACGGGCAACAGTTTGACGCCACATATTTATCGGTCGAAGTACCCTATGGATTTTTTTCCGAAGAAACTACCCAAAAAGGTTCGTCGGTAATAAAGATCGTGCGTCTGATGACTGAGGGCAACAAACATGAATTTGCCATAATGTCAGAACCATTTATCGAGGATCCGTCGCTTATGTTATATAATCAGACTATAGGTAAACAAAATCCCACCTTCCTGAACATGACCTATCCTACCGCTGAAGTCACACCCTTTGACTTCAACGGCAGGAGCGGCTATGAAATCTCAATGGAAGGAGATATACAGGGTATGAAAATGAACGGCAAAGGATATTGCTTCAATGCCGGAGGCGGTACTTTTGTCGTATACTGTTTATCTCGCGACAAACATGATCCCGACCTTGACCGGAAAGTAATCGAAAGCATTATACCCAATAAGGGCCATATCGCCAACTTTGATTCAAGAAAGAAGGTCGAATATGCTGAAGACATGGTAACTAACGGTGGGACAGTCATCGAAAATGAGTTATATTCCCGCACCGGGGTTGAGATAGACCATGACGGAAAAGAAATCATTTACAAGTATACTATAGCAGGTGACTTGTCAAAGATAACTGACAGCGATGAGCGCAACGCCATCACCGGACAAATCATCGAAATATTGAATAATGAAAGACATGCCACCCTTGATTGGCTGAAAGAATCATACAACCTTCGTCCTCATATCACAATACCTGTAAATGAAGGATATGCTATCACATATGACTATCAGACCTACGATGGCACATATTTATGCCGCATATCTTATTCACCTGAAGAAATCAAAGGAGAATAGTAAACTCCATATGATATTATCATTACACTTAATCCCTAAAACCCCAAGCCTAATCCCTAATCCCTAATCCCTAAAACCTAAAACCTATAACCTACTCCCTATAACCTAAAACCTAAAAAAAATTATTACCTTTGTAGCGTAGCTCCACATTTTTACTCTTTGATATGACATATTCGCAAGACGATCTTGAAGCAGCACTCTCAGCGCTCAGGCGCGGAGGCGTGATACTATACCCCACCGATACGGTGTGGGGTATAGGGTGTGACGCCACCGATAAAGAGGCTGTAGAGCGGATATTCCGTATCAAGCGGCGAGCCGACAGTAAAGCGATGCTGTCGCTGATCGACAGCCCCGAATCTCTTGAAAGCTTCGTTGAGCCCGAGGCCGTGGCTGCTGCCACAGCGCTCATTGACCCTGAGCGACCTACTACGGTGATATATCCGGGCGTGACAGGAATAGCCCCGGGTCTTGTGGCCGACGACGGCTCGGCAGGATTCCGCATAAGCCGTGCGGATTTCTCACGCCAACTGTGCATGCAACTCGGGCACCCGGTCGTATCGACATCGGCCAACATAAGCGGCCGCCCCGCTCCCGCCATATTTTCTGAAATAAGCGACGAAATCAAGGCCGCGGTCGATTATGTGGTGATCCACGGCCGTGACACCCAAGTGGCAGCGACACCTTCCCGCATTGTAAAATTCAACCCCGACGGCACGGTAGCCGTGATACGCCCATGAATGCCGCCACGTTACGACTGCGCAAATGTGGCCGCGCGCTCCACACCATGTTCCTGAGCTTTCTGCTCTGGCGTCAGCGCCACATCAAGGAGCGCACGCTCGTGATGATACTCGCCCTTTTCGTGGGTATCGCATGCGGATTCGCAGCGCTTATTCTTAAATCGCTTATCCATGTGATAGCGACATTTCTCACGAGTCACCTTGCCGTAGCGACGGGCAACTGGCTGCTGCTCGTCTACCCTCTGGCGGGTATCATGATCACGAGCATGTATGTGCGCTACGTGGTGCGCGACAACATCTCCCACGGTGTAACCCGAGTGCTCTACGCCATTTCCCAAAACAAAAGCCGCCTCAAGCCTCACAACATCTATACGTCGGTCATTGCCTCGTCAATCACAATCGGTTTCGGCGGATCGGTGGGAGCCGAGGGCCCTATCGTATATACCGGAGCGGCGATAGGTTCCAACATAGGCCGGGTATTCCGCCTGTCGCCGCGCATCCTCATGATACTCGTGGGGTGCGGCGCAGCCGCAGGTATAGCGGGCATATTCAAAGCGCCTATAGCGGGGATGCTGTTCACGCTCGAGGTACTGATGATCGATCTCACGACTGTATCGGTGATGCCGCTGCTCATCTCGTCGATAAGCGCGGCCACAGTAGCTTACGTATTCACCGGCTATACACCTGAATTCTCATTTATGCAGAGCGAGATATTCCTCACTCAACGCATACCTTTCGTGATACTGCTCGGTCTTTTCCTCGGGTTCGTGTCGCTCTACTTCACCCGCGTCACAGGCTACATGGAAGGCGTGTTCAAACGCATAAAGTCAGTGTGGGGCAAGATTCTCGCCGGAGGTACCATTATTGCCCTGCTTGTATTCCTTTTCCCGCCGCTCTATGGCGAGGGATATTCCTCCATCACCGCGCTCATCAATGGTCACACGGCCGCGATTGTCGACCGCTCGATTTTCTACAGCGACCGCGACGACGTGTGGTTTATCATCTTCTTCGTGAGCGCCATCGTGCTTTTCAAGGCATTTGCAACGTCGGCCACCAACGGCGCCGGCGGTGTGGGAGGTACGTTTGCACCGTCGCTCTACGTGGGCGCTATGGCGGGATTTCTTTTCGCCTATACCATCAACGCGATTTTCGACCTCGACCTGTCGACCAAAAACTACGCGCTGATGGGCATGGCCGGTGTGATGAGCGGAGTAATGCACGCCCCGCTGATGGGCATCTTCCTCACGGCCGAAATGACGGGCGGTTATCAGCTGTTTCTACCGCTGCTTATCGTATCGACCATATCCTACGGCACCATCCGCATTTTCGAACCTTACAGCATCTACACCCGGCGTCTTGCCCGTCAAGGCAAACTCCTCACCCACCACAAAGACCGCGCCGTGCTCACCCTGCTTAAGATGGACAACGTGATCGAGACCGACTTCGTGCCCGTTCACCCCAAGATGAATCTGAAGCAGATGGTCGACGCCATCTCGCGCAGTTCGCGTAACCTGTTTCCGGTGCTGAACTCCGACGGCATACTGATGGGCGTGGTGATACTCGATGAAATCCGCAACATCATGTTCCGCCCCGATCTATACAAACGCATGTATGTCAACCAGTTCATGTCCATGCCTCCGGTGAAAATCGAAGTTGGCCAGAGCATGGAGAGCGTCATGAAGGCATTTGACGACTCGGGAGCATGGAATCTGCCCGTGGTGGAAAACGGTAAATATGTAGGCTTCGTATCCAAGTCGAAAATCTTCAACTCCTACCGCCGCGTCCTCCGCCACTACTGCGAGGACTGATATTGCGAACACACCTTAACTATGAACCGTGGGATTAACTCTATTTAAACCGCAATATTATTGCGACGATAAAATCTTTATTGTCAATTTGCCGCTATAATTACGAACTTTTATTTTTAGTCAATATGAAAGTATCGAAAAAACAACCGTCGATAACCTCCATGACTGCTGATGGTGGTAGTAAAACTGCGCAAACTATAAAGCTTCAAGCTGTGAAAGCTGAAGATCGCGTGAAACTTCGCATAAGTTCATATCAGTATCTTCTTCCGTAACTTTGTCCGCGGAATATTATACTCCATCATTCGTAATGCGAAGCAGAGACATATACTCGCTACGCACTACAGATATATGGACATTCAGGTCTTCAAATAACTAATATGCACCATTCGTGAAAACTTGCAATCGTTTCCGATACACGTTTTTTTCTTCCGAAAAATTTGGAAATTTGAACCCTTAGGATTAACTTTGTGTTATAAAAGCAAAGGCAGGGCGAGAGAGCCCGAGCCAAGATTGAAAAATACCACGCCGCATCAAAGCAGATTGGGAAACTCTACAAGTTTTATCGAAATACCGAGACAAGCTTAGCCGACCAATGGCGGGCCTCATCTCCGAGAGGGGAGGCCACCGTGCCCGGAGGATTACAAAGGCCGGCGAGCACTCAAATCCTGTCATTCGGAGTTTCACCACATTCTTTGGTGCGGTGATTTTTGTATGCCGGTGAACTCTTGCGCCGCAGGGATTGTTAAAAAAGTATATCTCACTTTTTAACATATCATTATGCTCTGCGATATTATCCCCACCCACACCGTCGCCGTATGGCTGCTCGAGACTATCTACAAAGCGCTCGACATGCTGGGCCTGCGACATGACAAGACTACCGAAGAAGTTATCTACGTAGCCGTGATCGTGCTCATAGCGCTTGCTATAGGCTGGGTGCTGAAACTTATAATAGTGTGGCTCGTAAGGAAAATAATTGCCGTAAAGCGACCCAACACCGCGGCTCTGCTCACTCAATATCATGTATTCACCCGCACCTCGAGAGTGATACCTCCGCTTGTGATACTGACTCTGCTGCCGTTTGCCTTCACCAAGACTTCTACATTGCTCAGCGTGGCCGAGCGTATACTGTGGGCCTACACCATTATCATGTTCACCATTGCCGTAACATCGATAGTGACAATGATATGGGTGGGTTACAACACGAAGCGCAATACCCGCAATCTCCCGCTCAACGGAGTGCTCAACACCATAGTGGGAGTGATATGGATAATATCGGCTATAATAGTGGTATCGGTTCTCATCGACAAATCGCCGGCGATGCTGCTGACGGGTCTCGGTGCTTTCGCCGCCGCCCTGATGCTCGTGTTCAAGGATAGCATTCTCGGCTTCGTGGCGGGCATTCAGCTGTCGCAAAATGATATGCTGCGCGTGGGCGACTGGATTGTAGTGCCTTCTACTATCGCCAACGGTATAGTGATAGACGTGTCGCTGTCGGCTGTCAAGGTGCGCAACTGGGACAACACCACCGTCACACTCCCACCCTATACTCTTATCTCGACATCTTTCCAGAACTGGCGCGGCATGACCGAAAGCGGCTGCCGACAGATAGCCCGCTCCATACTTGTCGACGCCAATTCCATAGTGCCGCTGGCTTCCGACAAGACCGACGAGCTTGTTACCCGCTACCCGCTGCTGAAACCGTGGGTCGACAAGACCCGCGCCGCAGGTCACGATACGTTTGACCCGGGACTGGCCACCGTCAACGGTTCGCTAGAGACGAATCTTGGTCTGCTCCGCGCTTATCTGTGCGCCTATCTGCTTCAAAGTCCGTCGTTTGATCACGACAATCAGATTCTCGTGCGCACTCTCGCTCCTACACCTGAAGGAGTGCCGCTGCAGATATGGGCCTATACCTCCACCACCGCCTTTACAGCCTATGAAGCTATACAGAGCGCACTGTTTGAGCACATTATCGCCGTAGCGCCCGACTTCGGCCTCGAAATCTACAACGAGGAGAGCGGCAAGGACGCACTTTCGACCGTCACAGTCGACATGCTTCCGGGCGCGTCATCCTCATCATCAACCGATACCACAACTTCAACCCCCTCTTCAAAATAATGAAACGTATCAACCGACTCATAGCTGCGGCAACTCTCATATTCGCCGCCATCATTCCCGCCCGCGCGCAGTATTTCCAACTCGCATCGCAGGTGCGCGATCTCATTACTCCGGCCCTCACAGGAGGATCGTCCTACAAAGGATTCGTGGAAGCATCCGTACTCCCCGGTATAGGCACAAACCGCGCCACATTCTACGGCGTGTCTACCTCTCAGGGCTTCCAGTACCGGCCGTGGTTCTTCATGGGTGCCGGCGTGGGCATCGATGTAGCCACTTCGGTGCTTCCCACTGATATTCAGGGTGATGTAGTGCGCCCGTCATATTTCGGCCACGCCACAGCATCGACCAAAGCCATGATACCTATTTTCTCCGACTTCCGCTTCAACATAGGCAAGCAGGGCGGCACTTCAGCATATATAGATCTCAAGCTCGGAGCGACTTGGCTCATAGGCGGCAGCTACCTTGAACTTGCCGAGAAATGCCTCGGCACCTCGGCGCAGTTCTATTTAAAGCCCTCGGTAGGTGTGCGTATACCCGTGAGCACCACATCTTCAAAGCGGGCGCTCGACATAGGCCTGACCTACCAGCTCATCACCTCCGACCGCAACTATGCACCATTCTCGTCCACCGTGTCACTCAACAATATCGGTGTCACACTGGCCTATGAGTGGTAAGGGCTGCAGACAATAATAACTTTTTTAATCTATGTCAGGCCAAGTATTTTAGAACTAAAAAGTTCTAAAATACTTGGCTGTTGATATAAAAAACCTTATCTTTGCCACATGAACCAGAGTGATAATCAAAATCCTGATATTCGAGTAATACTCAGGACTCCTGAGTTTGATGAATTTTACGGGTCACTGCCTCAACAAGTAAAGGAAAAGTTCCAATACGTATTCAAGGTATTGCAAAGTGTATATAACATTTCTACAAAATTTGTCAAACATCTTGAAGGAACTGAATTATATGAGATGAGAGTATCATCAGGTTCAGATGAATACAGGAGCATATTATTTGCAATAGACCACAGCAATGTCATTCAATCGACAAGAGTAATACTTTTAAACGGTTTTCTGAAAAAGTCGACTAAGGATTACAAGAAACAAATAAACATTGCCATCAAAATATTAAATAATTTACAGTCATGATAAAGTTAGATGAAGCCAAATTATCAAAACTGCCTACTACAAATCAGCTCCTCGATGAGCAATATGGAGCAAACGGCACTAAAGAGCGTGAAGAATTCAACGCAAAGGCTTTGGCATGGTATTACGGCTCACTTCTGCGCGACCGAAGAAAAGAATTAAAACTCACACAGCGCCAGGTTGCTGAAAGGATAGGCAGAGAGCAAACATATATCGCTCGCGTCGAACGTGGAAAAACTGACATTCAGATGTCAAGTTTTTTTCGGATCGCATCAGTGCTCGGTATTCAGTTCACGGCTTCATTTGTATAAATGATATGGGATTATTTAATTTTCTCCGCAAGATTTTCTTCCCGCTTGCCGATGACGGGATTTCGCCCAAAGATACCGACAGAAAACCTGAGCGCGAACGTGTGCGTTCAGAAATTGACACCGACACTGCAATTCTCTTGAGGCGTAGGGATAGAATAGAACGTGCAGAACGTGAAAAACGGTTGCGGGCAATTGAAGATATGATAAGAAACAACCCTCGCCACCGACGCAGGATCTATCGCTATAGCGACGATAACTATTATCATGACTCCTACGATGATCACCTCCACGATACTGACGACTTCGAGGATGATTATTAAACAGGGATAAAAAACACGTGGACTGTTCAGACTCGTCGGACCTGTCTGACTTGTCTGACTCGTCTGACTCGTCCGACTTGTCTGAAAGGGCTGAAAGGGCTGAAAATATATCGGCGGGGTGCGGTGACGATTTTTTCGCTGCATGGCGCGGAGAATGCTACGAATATTTTGTATCTTTGCGCGAGGTAATATTTCAGCCGATTTCTTACGTAATGATACGTCAATATGATTATCTGGTGATAGGTTCCGGCATCGCCGGAATGAGTTTCGCCCTCAAAGTGGCCCGGCACGGCCGCGTAGCCCTTATATGCAAGACCACTCTCGATGAAGCCAATACCGCGCTGGCTCAGGGCGGCGTTGCTTCGGTAACCAATCTCGAGGTAGACGATTTCGACAAGCATATCCACGACACTATGGTTGCCGGCGACTGGCTTTCTGATCCCGCCGCCGTGGAGCTTGTGGTGAAGAACGCTCCGGCACAGATACGCGAGCTCATCAACTGGGGTGTGGATTTCGACCGCAACGAGAAGGGCGATTTCGACCTCCACCGCGAGGGGGGCCACTCTGAATTCCGCATACTGCATCATGCCGACAATACAGGCTATGAAATACAGCAGTCACTTATCGAGGCTGTGCGCAAGTGCGACAATATCGACATTTTCGAGCATCACTTCGCCATCGAGATAATCACACAGCACCATCTGGGTAAAATCGTGACCCGCCGCACACCCGATATCACCTGCTACGGCGCCTATGTGCTCGACACCGAGACCGGTCAGGTCGACACATTCCTGTCGCGCATCACTCTCATGGCCACCGGCGGAGCCGGTGCGGTATACCTCACCACCACCAATCCGCTCGTAGCTACAGGCGACGGCATAGCTATGGTATACCGCGCGAAAGGGACGGTGAAAGATATGGAGTTTATCCAGTTTCAC
Source organism: Duncaniella sp. (assembly GCA_029060405.1). Taxonomy (GTDB): domain Bacteria; phylum Bacteroidota; class Bacteroidia; order Bacteroidales; family Muribaculaceae; genus Duncaniella. The sequence continues at coordinate 98,391 of JAIDUB010000080.1, forward strand.
CCCACGGCGCTGTTTCATCCCGGCGACCGCCCGTCGTTTCTCATCACCGAAGCCATGCGCGGCTACGGCGGTGTGCTCCGCAATCTCAAGGGTGAGGAGTTCATGCACAAGTATGACTCGCGCCTGTCGCTTGCTCCGCGCGACATAGTGGCCCGCGCCATCGACTCGGAAATGAAAATCAACGGCGATGATCATGTGTATCTCGACGTAACCCACAAAGATCCCGAGGAAACGCGCCGGCATTTCCCCAATATCTACGCCAAGTGCCTCTCGCTGGGCATCGACATCACCAAAGATTACATCCCGGTGGCACCGGCTGCCCACTATCTGTGCGGCGGCATAAAGGTCGACACCAATGCCGAGTCGTCGATCAAGCGCCTTTATGCCGTGGGCGAGTGCTCGTGCACCGGCCTTCACGGCGGCAACCGCCTTGCATCCAACTCGCTCATCGAGGCAGTGGTGTATGCCGACGCCGCCGCGCGCCACGTGATAGAGAATGCGCCCCACTATCAGTTCCGCACCGATGTGCCCGAGTGGAACGACGAGGGCACGAGCATCCCCGAGGAAATGGTGCTCATCACTCAGAGCCTCAAGGAAGTGAACCAGATAATGGGCACATACGTTGGTATAGTGAGAAGCAATCTGCGCCTCGACCGCGCATGGAATCGCCTCGACATCCTCTATGAGGAGACCGAGCGGCTGTTCAAGCGCTCCAAGGCATCTCGCGAGATATGCGAGCTGCGCAATCTCATCAACGTAGCTTACCTGATAATGCGGCAGGCCAAGGAACGAAAAGAATCGCGCGGACTTCACTTCTCGATCGACTATCCACGCGACCCTTCACTTCCCGTAAACTGAATGAAACACCTCGTCCTCGCCATATTGACAATGCTTATGCTCGCGCCCGCGGCGCGCGCCGCCGACCCGTGGGCCGAAGGGCTGCCGTCGGCTGAGCAGGTCGAGGCACAGGGCGGCCGCATCAAGCCTATTCAAGGCTACTATTTCATAACCGACGAGCTCGACAACGAGCCGTCGTTCATGCTCGTGCTCAGCGAAGTGGTGGTATATCCCGAGCTGAAATTCAAGAACAAGAAAGACGAAGATTTCTACTGGAAAACCGTGCGCGACGTCAAGAAAACGCTGCCATATGCCAAGCTCATTTGCGAGACACTTATAGAGACCTATGAGTATATCGAGACCTTTCCCACTCAGGAAGAGCGCGAAGCGCATCTGAAAGCGATGGAAAGCGCCGTATTTGACCAATACAAGCCAGTGCTGAAAAAATTCACAAAGTCACAGGCGCAGATGCTCATAAAGCTCATCAACCGCGAGACAAATCAGTCGAGCTATTCGATTCTGAAAGCTTTTCTCGGCTCGTTCCGCGCCGGATTCTGGCAGACATTCGGCCGCTTTTTCGGTGTAAATCTCAAGACCCAATATAAACCCGACACTGACAAAAAAGACGCTATAATAGAGCGCGTGGCCACGCAGGTGGAGCGCGGACTCCTCTGAGTTAGGTGTTAGGTTTGAGGTATTAGGTATGAGGTGTTAGGTATGAGGTGTTAGGTATGAGGTGTTAGGTATGAGGTGTTAGTTCAGATATATTCCATGACTTCAAATTATCCTAATAAACCCTACCCTCAATCCCCAAAGCCTAAAACCTAAAACCTATAACCTAAAACCCAAAACCTATAACCTAAAACCCAAAACCTAAAACCTATAACCTAAAACCCAAAACCTATAACCTAAAACCCAAAACCTATAACCTAAAACCAAAATAACATGATTCACCGTTTCATACTCAACGAAGTATCGTATTTCGGACCCGGTTCGCGCAAGGAACTGCCCGAAGTCATAAGCCGTCTTGGCAAGTCCAAAGCCCTTATCGTTACCGACAAAGACCTTGTAAGATTCGGCGTGGCGGCTAAAGTGACCGAAGTGCTCGACCAAGCCGGTTTCCCTTATGAAATTTTCTCGGAAGTAAAGCCCAACCCCACCGTTACCAACGTGCTCGACGGCATCGAAGCCTTCAAGAAAGCAGCAGCCGACGTGATCATCGCCATAGGCGGCGGCTCGTCGATGGACACCGCCAAAGCCATAGGTATCGTCATAGCAAACCCTGAATTTTCCGACATCGTATCGCTCGAAGGCTGCGCCCCCACCCGCAACAAGAGCGTGCCCATGATCGCACTTCCCACCACCGCCGGCACCGCCGCCGAGACCACTATCAACTATGTGATCATCGACGAGGAAAAGAAAAAGAAAATGGTATGCGTTGACCCCAACGACATCCCCGCCGTGGCTATCATCGATGCCGAACTCATGTACACACTTCCCCGCAGCCTCACCGCCGCTACCGGTATGGACGCCCTTACCCACGCCATCGAAGGCTACATCACCCGCGGCGCTTGGGCTATGAGCGACATGATGGAGATCGAGGCCATACGCATGATCGCACGCCATCTCCCCACTGCCGTAGAGCATCCCGATAACGTGGAAGCCCGTGAAGGCATGGCTCTTGCCCAGTATATCGCCGGCATGGCGTTCTCCAACGTAGGTCTCGGCCTCGTCCACGGCATGGCTCACCCCATGGGTTCGCTTTTCGACGTGCCCCACGGTGTTGCAAACGCCCTGCTTCTCCCCACCATCATGGAATTCAACCGCGAGTCGAGCCTCGACAAATACCGCTCCATCGCTCAGGCAATGGGCGTTGACACCTCCCGCATGAGCCGCGAGGAAGCTGCCATGGCTGCTGTCAAGGCTGTGCGCGACCTCGCCATCAAGGTAGGCATACCCCAGCACCTTACCGAGCTCGGCATCTCGGCCGGCGACATCCCCGCTCTCGCCGCACAGGCCATCGAAGACGTATGCACCCCCGGCAATCCCCGCGACGTGACACTTGAAGAAATCGTAGAGCTCTACAACAAGGTACTCTGATCCGACAATATTTCTCCATTGATACCACCCCGGGAGAGCCCGCTCGCTCCCGGGGTGCCGTCTATAAGCTACCTTTCTCCTTTATCTCCTGAATGTTTGCCGAATATTGTCACTACGGACTTTTTTATTAATTTTGTGACAGCTATGACAAAAGAAGAACTCACAGCAAGGCTACATGATATTGAATGGGATGATTTCGAAGTAAAGGCTGCGAAATCCGATCTGCCGAAGAATATTTGGGAAACAGTCAGCGCGTTTGCCAATACCTCCGGCGGATGGATCGTGCTCGGAGTGAAGCAATCCGGAAAAACTTTTGAAATTCAGGGAGTAGACAATATTGAGAAACTTGAACAGGATTTCCTCGGAACTATCCGTTCGGGAAAGTTCAACTGCACCCTTTCGGCTACTTCTGTAAGACATGAGATCGACGGTCGCAAATTGCTGGCTTTTTATATTTCCGAAGTTGAAATGAAACCGGTTTACTTCGGTAATCCCGTCAATACTTTCATAAGGATGGGCAGTGGAGATCAGCGGGCTACTGAAGGAGAAATCCGAGCAATGTTCCGCAATCAGTCTTTCGGTAAAAAGACTGAGGAAACCATAGCCGACACAAGTATTGAAATGCTCAATCATGATAGCTTAAAGAGTTATCGTTTCGCACTCGGTCAAACTCAGAATCTTATTGAACTCCGAGATACGGATAATGATGAGTTCTGCGAAAAAGTCAATATTACACATAAGGGTCTGCTGACATATGCCGGGCTGCTTATGTTTGGCAAAGCTCCATATGTGCTTCGCTATGTTCCGACATTTTGTATTGACTATATCGAAATTCCCGGACCAACGATACAGCAGGCCGAAGTCAGATATACTTATCGAATACCCGAACAGGAAAATATCTGGGAAGCGATTCAGATAATACTCCGACGTTTCCGCACACTGGTGGATGCACCGATTTATATAAAGGACGATGGTTTCGCCACAACTGATGATAGTCAGTATAATGTGCTGCGAGAAGCTCTCGCCAATATGGTCATGCACTGCGACCATTTCGACTCACTCCGCTCATGCATCAGGGTATATACTGACCATATTGAGTTTATGAATGGAGGCGCATTTCCGCTACCGGTTGAAAATATCATTGGTAAAATCTACTCCAAGCTTAGAAATCCTACCATAGCCAAGCTGTTCCGTTATGTAGGACTTGCCGAAAATGCCGGATACGGTATGACCAAACTATCAAGTTGGGAAAGTCTTACCGGAACACGTCCTACCATAGAAAGCGACCGCACTATAGCCACAGTATCATTCCCGCTCAAGTCTGCTATGCAACGTAAAACTGATGATGCTAAAAATGATGCTAAAAATGATGCTAAAAATGATGCTAAGAATTTGACGGTCCGACAATCGCGAATACTTAATCTTATAAAGGACAATCCTACTATCAGTTTAGACCAGATTGCTAAAGAAACCGGTGTCAGTGCACCGACAATCGACCGCGAAATGGCAAAACTGACTCACTACATCATCAGAGTCGGTCCCAAGAAAGGCGGTCATTGGGAAATATTGCGGGATTTCTAAAAAATTGCGAAGCTATACCAAAGACAACCAATTAATGCGCCATTTTGCTATATTGATTTTATTGCTGGTGGTTTTAGGTAGCAGAGCCGATGGTATCACTGTGGAGTTGCTGACGGTGGGGCAGGGTGAGCAATTTTTTCAGCTCCACGGGCATGCGGCATTGCGCATAATCAGCGAGAGTAGCGACAGCGTGTATTCTTTCGAGACCGATCCCGGGCGCTCGGCGGTGATGCAGTATCTCGCCGGAAACCACGGCTCTTTAGTGTCGGAATCAGCATCAAAATTTATCGACAGCATAGGCACTACTCGGCGCGGCTTAAACGCTTACACTCTCAATCTCTCAACAGAGGAAACTGACCGCCTCGTGAGGCTGCTCCGCTCATCGGCCGGACTGCAGGAAAGCCGATTCAATATGCGTACGGCCAACTGCACGACCCGGATTTTCGACCTCATTGACTCGGCGATTGCTCCCGCCGCCATATCCTACGGAAAATCACCGATTTTCGAGTTACCCGCTGCCCGGTTTTACACCGACACACTGCGCGACAACGCACCTTGGGTAACCGCACTGATCACACTTGCCCTCGGGTCAGCGTCCGACGACTCTGTCACCGCTGTTCGCTCCATCTCTCCGCTGCTGCTCGATGACCAGTACCGGCATTTAGCCATCATGCCCGGGAGCCGACCACTCGTGTCACATGCCCGCGAAATCCATCGCCGCAGTATTTCGGTAACTCCTCCGGCCGTCACACCCGTCGACCTCGCCATTGCCCTTGCCGCCATACTTCTTATTGCGACGGTATTGTCAGTCAGCGGCATCAGACCCGATATCACCACCGCCCTCGACAGGCTCACATTCGGTTTCATATTCCTCCTCGGCTCACTGATAGCCTTTGCCACATTCACTCCCTACAGCGTGGGCAGCGGCTACTCGTGGACGCTCACCGTCATCAATCCACTCATAATCGTTCTCCCGGCTCTGCGGCGTCACGCCACGTCTCAGCGCATCATCACTGCCGTGTGGAGCGCATGGCTGCTGATTTTCGCACTCCTCAGCCCCGCATTCACCGCCGAATCCCTCACGGCCGTACGTATCCTCGCCGCCGTCCTCGCCCTGCGCCTGATGGCCTATAAGAGATGATAAGGAGATGGCTTTCGAAATAAAAAATACAAAAGGTATTTCACGATAATTGGTAACGGGGCCTTTGAAAAATATTTCTATTTGCCCTGCAGTCAAATCGGCAGGTGCCAATTGCCGATTTAAATTAAACTCAGTGATTTATTAACCATGCTACTTTGCAAACCAGTTTATAATCACTAAATTTGCCAAATAAAGCTCTTATTACCAATGAAAGATACTACGACACGCGGGAATTTGTCTAAAACATTCCTGAAAAGATTAACAGAAGGCGATCTTAACACTATTATCAAACAGATTATTGATGATAATGAACTTGATATTCAAGTGCGCGACAATTACCTTAATGTATATTACAAGGGTGGTAACATTCTCCGCATTAAGCCTCAGAAGTTTCAATTTGACAAATACTACTTTTATTTAGGTCACCCTAAAGGATTCCCTAAATCTCATGTGGATAAAGTCGCAAACGATAAACCAAGTAAAATCAATCCCCGCACTACCGATCCTATTCCAACGCTTACCGAAGCACGACAGATTGTTTCAGAACTTGACGAGAAACACAGAGTTCTCATGAATCTTCTTCCGGAAAGTCCCGATATATTCATTGATGAAGCAAAATCTGTGATGGATACATGGTTTAGCATATGGAATAAGCAGGAAAGAGATGATCAACAAGCGATTACTCTAAGGAACAATGCGTTTGATTCAAAATCAGATTTGGTCGTAATAGACATAGAATTTGCAGTCAGCGTCAACAAACCATATAATAAAGCAAAAAACAGCAAAGGAAAAAATAAAGTCTGTCGTTTTGACATAATAGCAGTTGATTTTAAAGGTCAACTGTATGTGATCGAACTCAAGCAAAACAGGCCTGCTGATGGGAAAGGTAATTCCGCTAATGTCAAGATTCATAGACAAGATTTTGACGATACTATCGGCAATGATGTCAATCATCTGTTAGCTGAAGAAATGGCGCAAGTAGTCAAAATAAAAAAAGAACTTGGGATACTTCCGGCAAATGTTAAAGTTGACACCACTCGTAATCCGATTTTTGCAGTGGCTTATAGCGGAAAAGATCCTGAGACATTCAACTCAAAGTATCGAAAAGAAGGAATCTGCGTCATTGAGGTCTTGGAGAACAAGAAGTTAAGAAAATGAAAATCACAGTTCATCGCGGGTCCAATCAGATAGGAGGATGCGTAACTGAGTACGAGTCTGAAGGATGGAAACTGTTTGTCGATTACGGCGAACAGTTGCTGGGAGCACCTGCAACCGACAAAAAGTTGGAGATAGATGGACTGACCTTTGGCGATATACGAAAAAGCGCTCTCCTAATCACTCACTATCATGGTGATCATATAGCTAAAATTACTGAGTTACCAACTGATATTCCCATATATATGGGAGAAATGGCTAAGGAAATAGCGTCAGGACATGCACATCATTTAAGCGGAGTGAGGGAAGATCAACGAAAGATAGCCGAGCGTCTAAATACTGTCAAGAGCTTTACGCCGGGCAAACGATTCACTTTCGGCGAATTTGAGATTACACCGATAGTAGTTGACCACTCTGCTTTTGATGCTTATGCATTCTGTATTGAAGCAGAAAAACTTAAAGTGTTTCATTCGGGCGATTTCCGCAGTCACGGTTTCCGTGGCGGAAAATTACCTACAGTTATTGACAAATATGTAGGTAGAGCCGATTACATTGTCTGTGAAGCTACAAATGTCAATAGGCCTGAAACTACACTCAAGACGGAACATGAACTTCAAAAAGAGTTTGAAAAAGCTTTTACCGAGCACAAGTATAATGTAGTACATTTATCATCGACTAATATAGACCGTTTGTTTGGTCTGTATCATGCAGCAATCAGAGCACGTCGTCCATTTTATGTAACCGCATATCAGAAAAGAATAATGGATATAGTTGCCGGACGCGATAAGATATGGGGAAAATCATCGCTCTACAGGTATATATTAAATCGGGAACCACAAACACTTATTCAACATGGCTCTGAATTTGTAGCCAATGAAAGATTTATTGATTTTATTTCGGAGCATGGATATGTGCTTGTTGCGCGACAGGGAGAGCATTTTGATAAACTATTGAATCAACTACCCAATGAAGGCAGAGTAAAATATCTTTCTATGTGGAACGGCTATCTCGACGAGTCAAAGGCGGCATACAATCCTTCGCTTGCTAAATCGATCGGGAAGGACTATAGATACATGCACACCAGCGGTCACTGCGATATGGGAAGCCTCGATGAACTATTTTCCATGCTAAAACCAAAGGCGATTATCCCTATACACACTGACAATCCACGAGCCTTTGCAGATTTATTCTGCGACAAGTGGCCGGTAATTCTTCTTAACGACGGTGAGTCATTCTCGGCTCACTGACGGCATCGCTATCTTCAGCCCCGCATTCACCGCCGAATCCCTCGCGGCCGTGCGTATCCTCGCCGCCGCTTTGGCAATAAGGATTGCGACATACCGGGTAAAGAGATAACGGTGTACACGATTGTGTACACGAATTTGCAAAATCAAGAAATAATCAATACCTTTGCATAAAATGAAAAGATACAGATATGGAAGCACTGTCAGTAAGAGACTACCGTAACAATCTCGCCGCATCGTTCACCAAGGCCGACAATGGAGAACCTGTCCTGATCCGTCGCAAGAATCAGATATACGCGCTGGTGAGTGTGGGGCGCGAGGATCTCATGATAGGGCCCGAGCTACAAGCCCGCATAAATGAAGCGGAAACAGCCTGCCGCGAGGGCCGATGCATTACCTGCAGCACTAAAGAAGATATAGAAAATTTCCTTAACTCGCTGTAATGTACGCCGTTAAATTCGATAATAAAGTAATTAAGATCATCGCTAAGTGGAAGAAATCAAATCCTATACTACACAAGAAGCTCACAAAAATTATAGTTGCCATAGCTGAGGATCCCCGCCACGGCATAGGCCATCCCGAGCCTCTCGTCGGAGGTAATAACGAGATATATTCACGTCACATTTCCGCCCACGACCGCATAATATATCGCATTCACGATGAAGAAATCTTTGTAATCATCATCGAACTCGAAGGTCATTATTCTGACAAATAGGACGAGTAAGACAATCGGGACGATTGGGTCAGCTTATTGTCCTAATTGTCCCGGCCAGCCTAAATGTCATGATTAAAAATTTGGCGGGTTGAGGCTAAATGCGTAACTTTGTGGCCATATTTAACTTTGACTCACCATACCTGATCAAAAATGGTTGTACTATTTCAAAAAGGAGCCGACAAGTTTTTCGCCATCGAGACCGATCACCGTTTCGCTGCCGACGAGGTTGAAAAACTCACATGGCTCTTCGACGGCGCTGTTCCCGTCGAGCAGGCTTCAGTTAAGGGCACTTTCATAGGTCCCCGTAAGGAAATGATAACCCCGTGGAGCACCAATGCAGTGGAAATCACCCAGAATATGGGTCTGAAGGGCATAACCCGCATCGAGGAGTTCACGCTCACCACCGACGCCGAGCCTAAGCTGGACAAGATGCTCAACCGTCTATACGACACGCTCGACGATAAGGTGTTCTCCACCTCCATGACCGCCGCCCCCATAGTGTATATCGACGACATCAGCGAATATAACCGTGCCGAGGGACTGGCATTGAGCAAGGAAGAGGAGGATTATCTCCGCGAGCTCTCCGAGCGTCTCGGCCGCAAGCTCACCGACAGCGAGGTATTCGGTTTCTCGCAGGTCAACAGCGAGCACTGCCGCCACAAGATATTCAACGGTTCATTCGTAATCGACGGTGAGGAGAAGCCACTCTCTCTGTTCAAGCTCATCAAAAAGACTTCACAGGAAAATCCCAACGGTCTCGTTTCGGCCTACAAGGACAATGTAGCATTCGTGAAGGGCCCGGTTGTGGAGCAATTCTATCCCGTCAACCCCGACCGCCCCGACTACTTCGAGGTGCGCGACCTGCCCACGGTATTGTCGCTCAAAGCCGAGACCCACAACTTCCCCACAACGGTAGAACCGTTTAACGGCGCGGCTACCGGTACGGGCGGTGAAATCCGCGACCGTCTCGGAGGCGGCCGTGCCTCGCTCCCGCTGGCCGGTACGGCAGTATACATGACATCTTATCCCCGCATGAGCGAGCGTCACCGCTGGGAACTCATGATGGATCCGCGCGTGTGGCTCTATCAGACACCCTGCGAGATTCTCATCAAGGCTTCAAACGGAGCGTCGGACTTCGGCAACAAGTTCGGTCAGCCGCTCATCTGCGGTTCGCTGCTCACATTCGAGCACGATGAAAACGGCCGCATGTATGCCTACGACAAGGTGATAATGCTTGCCGGCGGTGTAGGCTACGCCGCATCCAAAGACGCTATCAAAGCCGTGCCCGAGGAGCATCAGGCCGTGGTGGTAATGGGCGGCGACAACTACCGCATCGGTATGGGCGGCGGCGCCGTCTCGAGTGTTGAGACAGGCCAGTATGCGTCGGGCATCGAGCTCAACGCCGTGCAGCGCGCCAATCCCGAGATGCAGAAGCGTGTGTCGAACGTGATACGCGCCCTCGCCGAAAACGACAACAACCCCATCGTGTCGATCCACGACCACGGAGCCGGCGGCCACCTCAACGCCCTCTCGGAACTCGTGGAGGAGACCGGCGGTATCATCCATATCGACAAGCTCCCCGTGGGCGACAAGACCCTGTCGTCGCGCGAGATCATCGGCAACGAGTCGCAGGAGCGCATGGGTATGGTGATGGATAAAAAAGATGTGGACTACGTTGGCCGCATAGCCGAGCGCGAGCGCGCTCCCATGTATGTGGTGGGCGAGACCACGGGCGATGACCGCTTCGTGTTCGAGCAGGCCGATGGCGTGCGCCCCATCGATCTGGGCATGAGCGACATGTTTGGCTCATCACCCAAGACCACACTTACCGACAATACGGTAGAGACCGTGTATGCCGACGTGGAATATGACCTCTCGCAGCTCGAGCAGTCGATTGCCGACGTGCTCGCACTCGAGGCTGTAGCCTGCAAGGACTGGCTCACCAATAAGGTTGACCGCTCCGTGACCGGCAAGATAGCCCGCCAGCAGTGTCAGGGCGAGATACAGCTGCCGCTCTCCGACTGCGGCGTTGTGGCACTCGACTACACCGGCACCCGCGGTATCGCCACCTCGATAGGTCACGCTCCTCAGGTAGCTCTCATCGATGCCGCCCGCGGCAGCCGTCTGGCCATAGCCGAATCGCTCACCAACATCGTGGGTACTCCCCTTGCCGAAGGCCTCAAGTCAGTGTCGCTCAGCGCCAACTGGATGTGGCCTTGCAAGAATCCCGGCGAGGATGCGGCACTCTACTCAGCCGTTCAGGCATGCAGCGATTATGCATGCGCCCTCGGCATCAATATCCCCACCGGCAAGGACTCTCTGTCGATGACCCAGAAATACGGCGACCGCAAGGTATATGCCCCCGGCACCGTGATAATCTCGGCCGCAGGTGAGGTGAGCGACGTAAAAAAGACGCTTACACCGGTACTTTCCTACAAGGATTCACGACTTTATTACATATCGTTTGCCGACGGCAAACTTTCGCTCGGCGGCTCGGCTTTCGCCCAGACCCGCAACCGTCTCGGCGCCGAGGCTCCCGATGCGGCACAGCCCGAGAAATTCGCGGCCACGTTCAATGCCGTGCAGCAGCTCGTGGCCGACGGCAAGCTTCTCGCCGCCCACGACGTATCGGCCGGCGGTCTTGTAACCACCCTTCTTGAGATGGCATATGCCGACACCTCTCTGGGCGTCGACTTCAACGCCGACGCTTTCAAGGCCATGGGCGAGACTGACCTTATGAAGATACTCTTCGCCGAGAATCCCGCGCTCGTGGTGCAGCTTTACGAAGACGATGTGAAAGCCCTCGATGAAGTGCTCAAGGCAGCCGGAGCCACTTACTTTGAAATAGGCACGGTTACCACCGAGCGCACCATGATAATCAACCACGGCGGCTCGCAGCGCTGGATTTCGATCGACGCCATGCGCGACGTATGGTTCCACACCTCTTATCTGATGGACGCCGTGCAGAGCGGCGAGACCTGCGCCCGCAAGCGCCTCGAAAACTACAAGCACCAGCCTATCGTCTACAGTCTGCCCGAGAACTTCGACGGCACTCTGGCATCGCGCGGAATCTCACTGCGCCACAGCGGCGACGCTCCCCGCGTCAAGGCTGCCATCATACGCGAGAAAGGCGTGAACGGCGACCGCGAAATGGCCTACTCGCTCTATCTGGCCGGATTTGATGTCAAGGACGTGCATATGACCGACCTCATGAGCGGCCGCGAGACCCTCGACGAGGTCAATATGATAGTATTCTGCGGCGGCTTCTCCAACTCCGACGTGCTCGGTTCGGCCAAAGGCTGGGCCGGAGGCTTCCTGTGGAACGAAACCGCCCGGGCAACGATCAAGCGCTTCTACAGCCGCCCCGACACCCTGTCGCTGGGCATCTGCAACGGCTGTCAGCTCATGATCGAGCTCAACCTCATCAATCCCGAGCACACCGAGCGCACCCGCATGCTCCACAACGACAGCCATAAATTTGAATCCCAGTTCCTCGGCGTGACCATCCCCGAAAACAATTCGGTGATGTTCTCGTCGCTCTCAGGTTCGACGTTAGGTATATGGGTGGCTCACGGCGAAGGCAAGTTCTCCATGCCTCTCGACGAAGACAAATACTGCATCGTGGCCAAATATGCCTACGACCAGTATCCCGCCAACCCCAACGGCTCGGACTACAACGTGGCAGGCATATGCTCGGCCGACGGACGCCATCTGGCCATGATGCCCCACCTCGAGCGCGCCATCTTCCCGTGGCAGTGCGGCTACTGGCCCGCCGAGGTCAAAGCCGAGGTGACACCGTGGATCGATGCATTCATCAACGCACGCCGCTGGATAGAAAATTGCGCGAAAAAGTGAGCTATATTGCAGAAAAATTGTTAACTTTGTCGCCTAAACCACACTATTGTAACTAATTTAACATTTATCGTATATGAGTCTTAACATCATTGTGCTCGCCAAGCAGGTTCCCGACACCCGCAACGTGGGCAAAGATGCAATGAAAGAAGATGGCACCATCAACCGTGCGGCTCTGCCCGCCATCTTCAATCCCGAGGACCTCAACGCCCTCGAGCAGGCCCTCCGCCTCAAGGACGCCAACCCCGGCTCCACCGTAACGCTCCTCACTATGGGTCTTCCCCGCGCTGCCGAGATTATCCGCGAGGCCATGTACCGTGGCGCCGACACTGGTATCGTGCTCACTGACCGCGCATTAGGCGGTGCCGACACGCTGGCCACTTCCTACTCGCTGGCTCAGGCTGTAAAGAAATTCGGCAACTTCGACATCATCCTCGGCGGCCGTCAGGCTATCGACGGTGATACCGCTCAGGTTGGCCCCCAGATCGCCGAGAAACTCGGAATCCCGCAGGTGACCTATGCCGAGGAAATCCTCGATCTCAGCAACGGCCACGTGACCGTGAAACGCCGCCTCGAAAACGGCGTCGAGACCGTGAAAGCTCCCCTGCCCTGCGTGGTTACAGTCAACGGTTCGGCTGCCGACTGCCGTCCCCGCAACGCAATGCTCGTACAGAAATACAAATATGCAGCATCACCCTCCGAGGTCGCCAAGCTCGACGAAACCCGCAAAGGCCTCCTCGAGAAGCGTCCCTATCTCAACCTTCAGGAATGGAGCGCAGCCTACGTTGACGCCGATCCCGAGCAGATAGGTCTTCCCGGCTCGCCCACCAAGGTGAAGAATGTTGAAAACGTGGTGTTCACCGCCAAGGAAAGCCTCCGTCTCGACGACAACGACCAGCAGATCGAAGACCTCGTAAAGGAGCTTATCGCCAACCACACTATCGGCTAACCCTCTCATACCCACACTCACACAATGGACAAGAACAATCTTATAGTATATCTCGAAATCGAAGACGGAAAGGTTGCCGACGTCAGCCTTGAACTCCTCACCAAAGGCCGCGTGCTCGCATCACGTTTAGGTGTGAAACTCGAAGCCGTGGTGCTCGGCGACAAGCTCGATACCGTAGAAGAACAGGTTTTCCCCTATGGAGTAGACACTCTCTACAAAGTGCAGGACGACCGTCTTTCGCCCTATACCTCCAATCCCCACTCGGCAGTGCTCATCAACCTTTTCAAGGAAATCAAGCCTCAGATCTGCCTCATGGGTGCTACCTGCATAGGCCGTGACCTCGGTCCCCGCGTAAGCTCCTGCCTCCACAGCGGCCTTACCGCCGACTGTACCGCCCTCGAAATCGGCGACCACACTGACCCCAAGACCGGCAAGGAATACAAGGATCTTCTCTATCAGATCCGTCCGGCATTCGGCGGCAACATCGTGGCTACGATCGTAAATCCCGAGTGCCGTCCGCAGATGGCCACCGTGCGCGAAGGCGTGATGAAGAAAGAGGTATTCGATCCCGCCCACAAGGGTGAGGTCATCAACCTCGACGCCAAGAAATACGTTTCCGACGAGGACTTCGTGGTAGAAATCATCGACCGTCACATCGAGAAATCGAAAATCAACATCAAGAATTCCCCCATCATCGTGGCCGGCGGCTACGGCGTAGGCTCCAAGGAAAACTTCCAGATGCTTCATGACCTCGCCGCTACCATCGGCGCCGAAGTGGGTGCATCGCGCGCCGCTGTCGATGCCGGATTCACCGAACATGCCCGTCAGATAGGTCAGACCGGTGTGACCGTACGTCCCAAACTCTATATCGCCTGCGGTATCTCGGGTCAGATCCAGCACATCGCCGGCATGCAGGACAGCTCCATCATCATCTCCATCAACAACGACCCCAACGCTCCCATCAACACTATCGCTGACTATGTGATCACGGGCAACGTGGAGGATGTGGTGCCCAAACTCATCAAATATTACAAGAAGAACTCTAAATAAGAGAGAAGAAAATGGCTAATTTTTATACTGACAATCCCGATCTCAAGCACCATCTTACCCATCCGCTGATGGAGAAGATCGTTGCTATGAAAGAGCGCAACTATACCGACGCCGAGAAATACGACTACGCACCCCTCGACTATGCCGACGCTATGGACAGCTATGACAAGGTGCTCGAAATCGTAGGCGAAATATGCGGTGACATCATCGCCCCCAACGCCGAGGCCGTTGACCATCAGGGCCCCCACGTTGAAAACGGCCGCGTGGTCTATGCCGACGCTACCGTTGAAAACCTCGAGGCATGCCGCAAGGCCGGCCTGATGGGTATGGCTATGCCCCGCCGCTTGGGAGGTCTCAACTTCCCCATCACCCCCTACATCATGGCCGCCGACATCGTGAGCCGCGCCGACACCGGTTTTGAAAACCTTTGGGGTCTTCAGGACTGCGCCGAGACAATCTACGAGTTTGCCGACGAGGAGCAGAAGAAGAAATTCATTCCCCGTGTGTGCAAGGGCGAGACCATGTCGATGGACCTCACCGAGCCCGACGCCGGCTCTGACCTTCAGTCGGTAATGCTCAAGGCCACCGAGCAGCCCGACGGCACATGGCGCCTCAACGGTGTGAAGCGATTCATCACCAACGGCGACAGCGATATCCACCTCGTACTCGCCCGCAGCGAGGACGGTACCAAGGATGGCCGCGGTCTGTCAATGTTCATCTACGATAAGAACGACGGTGGCGTGACCGTACGCCGCATCGAAAACAAGATGGGTATCAAGGGGTCGCCCACCTGCGAGCTCGTATTCAAGAACGCCAAGGCCGAACTTTGCGGAAGCCGCCGTCTGGGTCTCATCAAGTATGTGATGGCCCTCATGAACGGTGCCCGTCTCGGCATCGCAGCCCAGTCGGTAGGCGTAAGCGAACTCGCTTACCGTGAAGCTCTCGCCTATGCCCGCGACCGCAAGCAGTTTGGCAAGGCCATCATCGAGTTCCCCGCCGTATACGAGATGCTCGCCGTGATGAAAGCCAAGCTCGACGCTTCGCGCGCTCTTCTCTACGAGACCTCGCGCTACGTTGACCTCTACAAGATCTACGACGATATGGCCAAGGAAGCTCCCCTCTCGCCCGAACAGCGCAAGGAAGCCAAGGCCTATTCCAAACTCGCCGACTCGCTCACTCCCCTTGCCAAGGGTATGGGCAGCGAATACTGCAACCAGAACGCCTACGACTGTATCCAGATTCACGGCGGCTCGGGCTTCATGAAGGACTACACCTGCGAGCGCATCTACCGCGACGCACGTATCACCTCCATCTACGAAGGTACCACTCAGCTTCAGGTTGTAGCCGCTATCCGCTACGTGACCACCGGCGCTTACCTCAACCTCATCAACGACTACGCTTCGCGTGAAATCGCTCCCGCTCTCCAGCCCCTCAAGGACCGTCTGGTGAAGATGACCGAACTTTATGCAGCAGCCGTAGAGAAGGTGACTTCGTCGGACAACAAGGATTACAACGACTTCATGGCACGCCGCATGGTGGAAATGGCAGCCGACATAATCATGAGCTACCTGCTCCTCTTCGACGCTACACGCAACGAGTCATTTACCCGCTCGGCCAATGTATACCTCAACCTCGCCGAGGCTGAAGTAACCAAGCACAGCGAGTTTATCACCCGCTTCAACCCCGAGGAACTCGAAGCCTACAAGGCTGAATAATTCCACGGATAAATTCACTCATATCAGGCCGACGGATACGACGCAAGTTCCGTCGGCTTTTTTAGCTTCATATGGATTTCAACGCTCTAAGGCTGAAATATCACGGCGACCCGGCAAAGATGGAAGAGATACTGCAGGCCGAGTGCCGCCACAAGTGCGCCCGGAAACTCGCCCGCACTCTGCTTCACGACGATTTCCGCTTCCCGTCGACATCACTCGCCGAGATGGCTACCGCCGAACCGGTGGCTGATTTTCATGCACGCATGATACGGGGCGCAGGCACTGTGCTCGACATGACATTAGGGCTGGGAATTGACGCTTTTGCTATGGCACGCATGGGCATGCGCGTCACAGGGGTGGAGCTTGACAGCCGCGCCGCCGACGTGGCCCGTGAAAACGCGCGCGCACTCGGTATTGAAAATATAGAAATAGTGAATGCCGACAGTGTGGCGTGGCTCAACGAAACCGACCGCCATTTCGACCTTATATTCATCGATCCCGCCCGCCGCGACGGGTCAGGACGGCATTTCGCGCTGGCCGACTGTCAGCCCGACGTCACCCGGATACTCCCGCTGATGCTCTCGCATGCCGGTAAAGTCATGATCAAGTGCTCACCGATGCTCGATATCAGCCGACTGCGTGCCGATACGTCGGTCTCGGCCGATGTGATTGCCGTGGGTACTGCCCGGGAGTGCAAGGAGCTGCTCGTGATTTTACCCGGCACCGGTATTACAGCCGCGGTAACGGTGGATGAAAATGGTGAGCTTCCGGCAACACCCGGAGACAAAAATGTGCAGCCGGCTTCTCCCGCGCCGGGAACTTTTCTGCTCGAGCCGTTTCCCTCGGTAATGAAAGCCGGAGCGTCGCTTCTGCTCGATGACCGTTTCGGTAGTTGCCGCATAGCCTCCTCCACTCATCTGTATTGCTCGGCCACGGTGCCGGAAGGATTTCCGGGCGAGGCTTTCAGAATCATCGAAGTCCATGATTTCAACAAGCGCTCATGCAGCGACATAAGCCGCCGATACGGAATGCTCAACGTTGCCACACGGAATTTTCCGCTTTCAGCTCCCCAACTCGTGAAAAAGCTCGGAGTAAAGGAGGGCGGAGAGTTCCGCCTGTTCGGCATCACCGCAGCCGACCATCGCAAATACCTTATAATAACCGCCAATGAACCGACTGATTCTGCTGCTCGTAATGCTGCGGGCGATCTTCACAGCTGAAGCATATACACCCCTCGACCCGTCGAGCCCCGTCATCATTACCGGTGACTCGGTGAAATGGAAGGATGTGAAATTTCGACTGTCGCCCACCGACTTCCTCGTCGACATGAACCTGAGCGAGGAATATGTTGAAAGCCATCCTTTCGCTTTCCGCTCGTTTAACGAAGCGATGCAACGCATCACCGACGGCACGGTAGCGCAGCCCATGAACGTATATATAGCTCCCGGTGTATACTGGGTGGATGATCCTGACGAGGATGTGATGCGCACCGGCATTAACGGCCGCGAACCGTTCGGACTGATTATAAAATGTAATGCGCTGCACCTGAAAGGTCTTACCGATGATCCTCGCAATGTGGTGATATGTGCCGCCCGCGGCCACACTCAGGGAGCGTGGGGCAACTTCACGATGCTTGACATCACGGGCGACGATTTTATGGCCGAGAATCTCACGCTGGGAAATTTCTGCAACGTAGACCTCGAGTTCCCCCTCGATCAGTCGCTCAGCCGCCCGAAGCGCAACAAAGCCATAACGCAGGCTCACGTGGCATATCTCCACGGTGACCGAGCCGTGGCACGAAACGTGCGCTTCATATCTCGCCTTAACATGAACCCGCTCAACGGTGCTCGCCGCATTCTATTTGACCGCTGCCATATGGAATCGACCGACGACGCGCTTACAGGTACAGGCGTATATCTGGGCTGCACGCTTGATTTCCATGCGCCCCGTCCGTTCTGGAACAGCCATGAGAACGGAGCCGTGTTTCTTGACTGCGATTTCACCGTGGCCCACGGATCAGGGCGGCAGTATTTCTGCAAATCCGTAGGCCCGCTGAGCATCATCGACTGCCGCTATCACACATCATCGCCCACCTATGTAGGCTGGACCCATTACCCTACGGGATGGCTGCGCTGCTATCAGAGCAATGTGACTGTCGACGGCGAGCCCGTCAGCATCGGCTCGGAGCGACCTGAAAATACCGTTGACATAACCTCGCTGCCGCAGATTGACGCATTCCGCATCATCACCGCCGAAGGCGATACCGTCTACAACACCTACTCCCTTCTGCGCGGCGATGACGGCTGGGATCCTATGGGTGTGGCACCGGTGATCGAGCGCGAGAGCCGGCTTCGTGGCCGTGACATCACGGCGATGCCCGTATTTTTAGGGGTCACACCGATGGAGACCCGTATTGTCACGGGCGATTCCGCTGGGGTGCTTACTGCAAGCACCCGCCGCCACGCAGGATTTTCCGCACCCGAACCCGCCGTAACATGGAGCGTCTCACCGGGTGGAGAGCGGTATGTATCGTTGCGGCCTGTGGGAGCCTCGTGCATGGTGGAGTCGATCAACGATACCGACTCAGCTGCCGTTGTTGAAATCATCGCCACCACCGCCGATGGGCTTCAGGGTGTGGCGGTAGTCACCGCCGCCCCGCGGCTGTTGCCCCCGCCGGCTGTAATCAAAGCACCGCGTATAGTGATTGCCGACGGCGTGGCAAAGCTTGATTACGCACTCGATCTCGCCGGGCGTGACGATCGCTCCGTCATCACATGGTATCGCGCCACTCTGCCCGATCTATCCGATGCCCGACCTGTAGCCGTGAGCCGCTACGGTATTCCTGTAACGGAAATCGAACTCACTCCCGACGATGCGGGGCGATACTTATATGCCACGCTCTCGCCGGCTCACATACGCTCCGAAGCGGCTGATGCAGTGACGTCAGAAGCCGTATTCATCGAGCCTGCGGCTGTGACGGATTCACGGATTCTGTCCACCGATTTCTCTACTTTCCCAACCGCAGAAAGCGACCTTATCACACCGGGATTCTGGACCGTAGGTGGTTATAAGCCTGCCGACACCGCTCAATTTGACTGGGCTGAGGAAAAGGGCGAATACTGGTATTACGGCACCGGAATCAACGGCGCCACCGGCCGCGGCCTGTCGCAGCGACGCAAGGGAGCGCGGCTCATGTATACGCCCATGCCGGGAGTATACGGAAATATGTCGCTCACCCTGCTTGTTGATCCCGCCAAGACTGCCGGGCAGGGATTCGGCAGCGCCACGGGACAATACATGGACGTGTGCCTGAAGTTTGACCCGGCTACCCTCACGGGCTATGCCCTGCGCATCATCCGCACAACGCGCCACAGCAATGCCGTGGATTTCCAACTTATGCGATATGACCACGGCATGACCTCACCCGTATCGGAAGCCGTCACCGGCTCCTGCTACCGCACAGGCTGCACAATCGCCCTCACATACCGCAACGGACTGCTCTCTGCCGATGTAAGCACTTCCACACCGCTAAAGCAGCCCGACGATCCCGACGTGCGCACCGAGATACATCTCTCCGCACCTGTAGAATCCAACCCGTTCGGAGGCATTGCCGTGCAGCACACCGGCTCAACCGGCGAAAGCGCAACCATGCTCCACCACCTCACCGCCGTGTGGGAGTGAGAACTTCAGCGCTTCCACTCCTCACCTCAGCGCAAAGAACTGAGACTCAGACGTAAGAACATCGCTTTGCAACTATTCTTTACCCACACAAGTCACCTGCAGCGCAGGTGTCTATATAATGGCGTGGGGTTGAGCCACAGCCGAAACCCCACGAAACAAATGACTTATATATTCCGCACGCGCAGGAGCGTGTGCGAGTATCGCAACGACAATAGCGGCTGCTGATCATCACTACTTGCACACGCTCCCACGCGTGCATTATTTGGGAATTTTACCTGACGTAGGGTTTCGGTAATTACCTCAACCCTACGCTATTATGCTTTCACCTGCTGAGCAGGTGAAGTCTACTTCTGTGGGTAAAGTATAGACGCTTTGCGATGTTTCCATCAGATGCAAAATTGTAATATCATATCGCCTAAAATTGAGGGCTGGAAGCCCGATGTTGTTGATAACCGCGGGTGAAAGCCCGCGGTTATCTACAACATCATGCCTCCGGCACTCACTCCACCTGCCAGATTTTGTCGTAGCGTGCACATCCGAAGCACAGCGAGTGTGTTACCGGAAATCGAGCAATCATAACCAGCGTACAAAGTACATGCACACGGATATTCATCAGCCTTATTTATGAAGAATCAGCAAATTGCCCTCAAGTTGTGGGCGATTTTATACATAAATTTGATTTTCTCAAGTATTATGATTATTTTTGCTCCGTAACTTGTGCACTCGTTACCAAGACATATTTAGAAAGAAGCGTCTATGCATATCTTTTAATTGGAAATCTGGAAAATTTCAAAATTGACAAAGATCGGCATAGTAGATTCCGCGCTGTATAGCGTGGTCTACTACTCCACATCTGTCAATTAGGTATTCCAGAACCTCCAATTAAGGCGTGGCATAGCAGTCCACGCTTTTATTTTTTATACTCGTGACTGGACTGACACGAAATATTCCTATTTGAAAAATTATGAAAAAGTATCTTTTCTCTCTTTTAGCTATTATTTATTCTGTATGTACATTTGCATACGAAGGATATGGAACTTGCAATGTGAATGGAACGTCTGAATATATTGAAGGTACTGCGTACTTAAATTTATCAGGTTCAAGTATTAGTGGAAACCTTGTAATCACTAATTCTTGCACTCGTCCGCTTCAGTCTGCTTCTATTAACGTTACTGTAGATTATTCATGGAAGCAAAAACATACATCACCTTATGATGGAGGCACCGTGGTCAATAGTTTTAACAAATCAGTCACATTGTATAATTCAAGATGGACTGGTAATATAGCAGGTCTTTCGTCCGGTAATATCACTCTTAGTGGGAAATTATCGTTGCAGTCTAATGCTTATGCTGTTGAAATTGAATCGGTCAATGTCTCAATAAACAACCCTTATTGTAAATAAATATATTATTTCAATAATTTATTATTGCTGTCCGATAAAAATTTTTGATCGGATAAAAAATAAGGGTCGATTCCATTTGCAGGAGTCAACCCTTTTCG
>JAIDUB010000081.1:0-103757 GCA_029060405.1 Duncaniella sp.
ATATGGCCTTGTATGAGTGCTGATTATTCGGTAAATCCACAAAATAACATGAAATAGCTGACTTTTTCAGTGCCCTCCCTGTGAAGCGCCCCTACAGGTATGGCACTCATTGGGATATGATTGTCGCTGCGACGTGGGCAGCGACCACTCAATATTATCGCGAAGCAATTTCATCCCGGAGGGATCGACATCTTTATAGCCGCGGGTGCTTGCCACCCGTGGTAGTTGGCCCAAAACAATAATCAGCCCGGGATGGGCTGCACAACTCATGGGCATAGTTCAACCTCACCGAGGTTGAGTAGGATGTGGTTATTTTGCCCCGGGTGGCAAGCACCCGGGGTTATACAGCTGCCTACCCCTCCGGGGTGATAGCTGCCGCTGGTTGTCGATGCGACGGAGATTACCGAGATGAAATAATACCATTTTGCTATGCCGGGCGCTCCTGTGAAGCGCCCCTACAGGTGTGGCAAGCAATGTGACATGATTGTCGCTGCGGCGTGGGGTAGTGAGCCTGCTACATATTATTGCGAAGCAATTTCATCCCGGAGGGATCGACATCTTTATAGCCGCGGGTGCTTGCCACCCGTGGTAGTTGGCCCAAAACAATAATCAGCCCGGGATGGGCTGCACAACTCATGGGCATAGTTCAACCTCACCGAGGTTGAGTAGGATGTGGTTATTTTGCCCCGGGTGGCAAGCACCCGGGGTTATACAGCTGCCTACCCCTCCGGGGTGATAGCTGCCGCTGGTTGTCGATGCGACGAAAACTACGGCGATGGTAAATACCTTTTGCTATGCCGGGCGCTCCTGTGAAGCGCCCCTACAGGCGAGGCAATCAATGTGATATGATTGTCGCTGGGCGAAAACTGCGGCGCTGAAATAATACCATTTTGCTCGGCCGGACGCACCCGAGTGTGCGTCCCTACATGGTTGCAAATCATTGAGATGCGTTTTGCGGCTGCGGTGGTCAGCTTCTTTTTCAACGGAGGGTGAAGCGGAGTGATGAGTGGAGCAGGTGGAAGGATAGGGTGAGAATGGATGATTGCTCGACTGAGGCGTGCATGTCGAGGGTGCGGAGACGGAATGTTGCATCGATCCACTCAAGGTCGTAATGGTCAATATAATCGGTGGGAATCAGACGCCCTTTGCGCATGGCGGGCATCCATTTGTCGGAATACACGCGGGCGCCCGAGAGGTAGAGTATGTCGTAGGTGCCGGGACGATCTTTTGACTTGACGATTGCAAGTGTGTAGCGTCCTCCTTCGCGTGCGCGGCGCGGGGTAGTATTGCGATCGAGATAGTCCCAATAACCTTCGATGGGATCGAGAGGCGAGGTGGTGAGATAGTCGGCGATTTCTTGAGCCGTCCACGCGGTAGCGGCTACCAATTCGGGTACAGGTATGACAGATGCGGTCATCTCCGACACTTCCACTTTGCCTTTGGCCTCGAACATTACACGGGCGGGCACTACGGGGAGGGGATTATCGATGTCGAGCAGACGGGCGAGGTGACGGTGACCGCCAGATATGGTGATGTGTCGGGATGATATATTGACTGTAAGAGTATTGTATTCGCCCGGTGATGACGCAAGCTCGGAGGTAAAGGTGGCAGAGCCGATTTTTTTGTGCCCCGACATGACGCTTACGGTGGCGTCGCTGTGGTCAAACGGGTCGAAATATCCTGCCTGACGGATGTTGAGATTCACCGACATGGTATCGGTGTCGGCCACAAACATCAGCGCCCAGCCCGAAGATTTATCGGCGGCAGCCGCACGTGCCGATACCTTAAGCGAGTGGGGCGGAGCCGAGGCCGGTATGACGATGGGGATAACGGTATCGCTAACAACCGAAGGCAGTTCGTAGCGGAACGATTGCGCCTCGATACTCTGCGCGGCTGCGAGAGCGCATGCCGATAAAAATGCCGGGAGCAGCCTCATGACCGGAACATTTTTACGACGCGGGCAGTAAACTCGTCGGCGGGCAAATCGTAAGGAAGCCAACGGATGGGGAATCCGCGGTGTTCCATCCCGCGAAACCATGTCATCTGCCGCTTGGCAAATTGGTGAATGGCTATCAGCAGACCCTCCTCCATCTCGCGCCGCGAGATGCGCCCCGTGACGTAAAGGGTGATGAATTTGTATTCAAGGCCGTAATATATCAGATCGTCGGGTGCAACGCCGCTGTCGATGAGCCGGCGCACCTCGTCGACCATGCCCGCATCGAAGCGGGCTGAGAGCCGGGCTGCTATGCGGTTCCGGCGAGTCTCGCGGTCGATATCCACACCTATCACGAGAGCATCATTGACGGGATGAGGCTCGGCGTCGCGTGCGGCATCGGGGTGGTCAAGATAATACTGCTGAATCTCGATGGCACGTATAGCCCGCTTGACGGTGTCGACATCGGTGGTATTGTGGAGTGTCTTCATCGCTTCAAGCCTGCTTGTCAGCTCGGCCAGCGACAATCCGGCCAGCGACTCGCGCAGCTCCCGGTTTTCGGGTACCTCATGGAGCGACAGGCCTTTAAGGTAAGATTCCACATACAGCCCCGTGCCTCCGCATATCACGGGCACACGCCCGCGGCTGATAATGTCGGCCACCGCAGCGCGGCAGTCGCGCAGAAATTCATACAGATTATACTTATATCCGGCAGGGCGGATATCAATGAGATGATATGGAATGTCGCCGTATTCATCAAGATCCTTACCCGTGCCGAGATCCATGCCGCGGTATATCTGGCGGGAATCGGCACTGATAATCTCACCGTCGAGCGCACGCGCCACGTCGACGGCACGGGCAGTCTTGCCCGACGCCGTAGGGCCGGTGATGATGACGGTGGAAAAGCTCATCAATATTCTCCTCCGGTGACACGCTTGATCCAGCGGCGCAGGCGGAAAAACGGTTTATCCTCATTGAACCGTGCCACCTGAAGCCAGTGGGGATCGTTGAAATCCACATCCCAGTCGCCTATGCCGCTGAAGCGGAACAGCGGACGGTAGTTCTTGATCTTGTAGAGTCGGTTACCGTCGCGGTCGTAGGTCTTCCATGCCATTGCCACGGTGTAAAGACGGTGTATTTCCGACGCGAGTACGGGAGCTATGTCGCGGTTGTAAATCAGACGCTGGAGCTGCGAAATCGTATACCACTTTCCGTGGAGTTGCGACTTGCCGATAATCTCCTGCTCCTTGACGGTGACGATGTAGTGGACGATGTTAGACAATCCTTCGGCTTCCTGACTGAGATACATGAAGCGGAGCACAAATTTATCTTCACCGAGCGAGCTCAGATGGGCAAACACTTCGGACGCATAGCTGCTGGGCACTTTCTCGCGGAACGGCACGAAAAGCGAAGCCGGAGTGTCGATCTTGTCCATACCGGGGATATCGAAAAATTCCTCGTTGCGGGCAAGGTAGATCGAATCGTCGCACATCACCAGATAGCGCAGCCACGTTTTCTCACCCATGCGTGTATTGGAGCCTTCCACATCCTGAGCGTAATAGCCCCAGAGTGAAACGTAGCGGGTGCCCATGAACACAGTCACGAGCAGATAGCCGATAAACGGGAACCAGCAGAGGAAAAAGGCGTCGGCCGAATTGATGTTGACGTTGATGTAGAACACGAAGTAATAGAACACCGCAAGCACGGTGGCCACGGCGTTCATGGCAATAACCATCGATACCTGATAGCGGCTCTCTTCCTTGACGATGTTGCCTATGAAACCGCGCTCGACATATGAGCCGAAAAGAGCGTCGCACTTCTGGAAAGTGGATGTGTTGCGCCCGAGCATGCGGTAAACGATACCCACACACAGCATCACCGGGCAGAATATCAGCACCGGGAGAAACGGAAGCTCGGAGTTAAGCCCCTCGCTGTCGAAAAATTGAGACACTATGCCGCGATTGTAGGCTATCAGGATTCCTTCCATGATAATGGCCGAGATCAGCAGCGTGTTTACCACGATGGCCGTGAGCGTGTAGCTCATGGTGGTTTTGTTGGCATAGGCGCCGCGGGTATACGACATCATGGCAAGCATAAGCACCAGCGACAGGATGGGTATCCACGGCATGGGAATCCATAGCGACAGCAATATGGGAAGCGCCACGGCACCGGTCGAGATAGTCCAGTTAAACCACAGAGAGTAAACTATATTACGGAGATCGTTGTTTTTTCGGGAATCGTTCATATCGTCAATTACATATTACGGTTGAAATAATCAAGCATCCGGGAGTAGACGTTAAGGCGGGCGTCGCATCCGTTGATGGAATGATTCATATTTGGATAAAGGAACATATCGCACATGCGTCCCGAAGCCTGAAGCTCCGACACATACTGCATGGTGTTGAAAAGATGCACGTTGTCATCGGCCGTTCCGTGCATGATCAGCAGCGGAACATTCATCTGCTCCACCAGAGCTACGGGTGCCGAACTGTCGTAACCGTCGGCGTTCTGGGCCGGGGTGAGCATATATCGCTCGGCGTAAACCGTGTCGTAATACCGCCACGAGGTAACGGGAGCGATAGCTACTGCGGCCGCGAAAGGCGAGCCGGGTGCAGATATGGTCATGAGAGTCTGGTAACCGCCATAGCTCCAGCCTGTAATTCCCATGCGCTTGGCATCGACATAGCTCTGCGAGGCAAAATGCCGTGCGGCTGCTATGAGGTCGGCGGCCTCATAGTGTCCAAGCTGCTTGTAGACGCATGTGGAGAAAGCGCGGTCGCGGCCACCCGTGCCACGGGGGTCGACACATACCACCACATATCCCTGCATGGCTGCATACTGAGGCCAGTCCATGCGCCAGCGGCATGTCACTTCCTGAGATTCGGGACCGCTGTATTGATTCATTATGACAGGATAACGCTTGGAAGCGTCGAAGTGTTGCGGACGGATGATATAAGCGTTAAGCATCGTGCCGTCGGCACCCGGCACGGTGATGAATTCTTTCTGAGGCACCGATGCGTAGCGGGCCGCATAGTCAGCATTATCCTCCAATACCCTCACGCTTTTACCCTTGACGTTGCAGAGGGTGTAGACGGGGGGAGTGGATGCCGTGCTGTGGTCGAGCACCATGTAGGTCATGCCGGGCGTGAAACGAGCCGATGCCCACCCTTCGTCGGGCGAAAGACGGGTTATTTTTCCTTTGGCGTCGACCGATTCCACTACGCGGTGAATTGCGCCGGCCGAGGTCGACTGATAGTAGACCGTTCCGGCCTCGCTGCCGTAGCAGGCCGTGACGTTGTAGTCGCCCGAAGTCACGGTGCGGGTGAGAGCACCGGAGTAATTATAGGCATACAGGTGATTATAGCCCGAGCGGGGTGATATGACCATGAATCCGTCGGGTGTGAGAGTGAGATTTTCATAGGATACCGACGGAATCCATGCGTCGGAGGTCTCGGTGAAGATTGACTTGGCCACACCCGAGCGAGGATTGACGGCTATCAGCTCCATGCGGCGCTGGTCGCGGTCGAGGGTCGTCACTATCACGCGCGCGGGGTCAAACGCATATGTCATGCGCGGAATATATTCGATATCGTTTCCGGGCAGGGTGATGTCCTTGTTTTTTCGAGTCTCAACATCATAGCTGTGGAGCGTGACCACGGAATTGGGCTGTCCCGCCACGGGATATTTGTAGGTATACGAGCCGGGATACAGCGCATATTGCGTCATGGGGTTGCAACTGCCTTCGTAGAGAGGAAACGACCACGCCGGCACTGATGTCTCGTCATATTTAAGATAACACAGCGTCAGATTGTCGGGAGCCCACGACATAGAGCAGTCGGTGGTAAATTCTTCCTCGTAGGTCCAGTCAGGCACACCGTTGATTATCGAGCCTGCTGCGCCGTCGCGTGTCACAGCCACCTCGGTCCCGTAATCGAGTTTCTTGAGATAGATATTATTGTCGTCGGCCACGAACGCCACCATGCGGCCGTCGGGCGAGAAAAGCGGAGCCCGCTGTGTAGCGTGATCGTCGGAGAGCGGCGAGAGCATGCGGGTGCGGATCTCGTATACGTAATACCGGGCCGTGAAGGAGCGGCGGTATATCATCTTCTTGTCAGTGTATACCATAATTTTCGAGCCGTCGGGGCTTAGCGTGAACCCTTCGATGCTCTTGAGCGTGTTGCCGCGGGTGTTGCCGAGATCCATTACGGTCTCCACCTCCTTACCGGTCTTGACATCGTAGCGCTTCACGGCTCTTGACTCAGGAGAATAGGCGAGATAATTCAGTCCGTCGGGCTCAAAAGCCATGGCTTGAGGTGCTGCCGGTGTGTTGCCCGGATATACATATCGGGCCATATCGGCATCGACCTTCACGGCCGAAACCGCCGGTAGGCTTACGGCGGCAGCAGTGATTAGTGTAGTCAGTATTTTCTTCATTATCGGTTTGCAGGCTTATAGATCAGAATAATGACAGCTGGGCGTCGTTTTCAGGCACCACGGGACGCTGAGGCTCATGATAGCCGAAATCGGGGTCGAATTTCCGCGGGCTCTCGGGCAGGTCGAGCCAGTCGGTACTGTCGAGATTGCCATCGATGGATTCGCGGCTTTTGCGTGGACGTCCGCGACGTTTGCGCGGAGCGGAGGCCGACGGTGCAGCCGGCTCGTCGATGAGTTTGGGAGCGGCCTCGGCCGAGCGGAGTTTCTCGATTGTGGAGTCGAGTTCGGCGCGAAGCTGCTTTATTTCCGAGCGGAGTTTCATCTCCGAGTTGGCCTGATTATACAGATTGGTCTCGATAGTGTGGGAGAGAGAGGCGTTTTCATCGCGCAGACGCATGATTTCCTCCTCAGCAGCCGACGTGTCAGGAACCGACGCGGGAGTGTTTTCAATCTGCAGGGTAAGTTGCTTCACTTTCTCGGCGAGCTCGGTGATTTTCGCATCCTTGCGCTCCTTCACCTGCTCGAAAAGCTCGAGTTTTTCCTGAATTTCGGCAGCGATGGCCAGTTCAGCCTCGGCTTTCGACAGTTCCTCCTTAGCGCGCGAGGTCTCGGCCTGAAGATTATTGATCATGGTGTCGCTCATGGCAGCCTTTAGCTCAAGCTGCTCGTTGAGAGTGCGCTGCTTTGTAATCTCGGCGTCGAGCTCCTCCACCCGTGCTGAGAGGGCGGCCACTTCACCGTTGAGACGCGAGATAGTTTCTTCTTTCTCTGCCATCTGCGGCGAGTCGGCCGGCACGCGCGGCTTGCGCGAGGTGATTATGCGCTCCTTCTCGGCCTTGACTTCGTTGAGGCGACGGTCAAGATCGGTGATCCGGTCAGTGAGGGCACGTTTCTGTCGGGCGGCGTCGGAGCGTATCTGTCGCATTTCCTCGCGGAGTGAGGTGGCTTCGTCCTTGGCATCGCTGAGTGTTTCGATGAGCTGCTGACGCTCGGCATCCTCTTCAGCCGATTGCGATTCGGGTGAGGCGCCGGCACAGGCTGCCGCGATGCGTGCACGGAGCGAGGCGCTTATGTGGTCATAGATATATTTCCGCTGCGCCTCGGTATTGAGCGACTGTGATACAAATTCAGGCATCGTGGAGTTAAACAGCTCAATCACTGCATCGAATAAGTCGCCGGGCAGATCGTCGGTCTTCACCTCGGGCCCTGCATCAGCATCGGGCGCGGCAGTATCGGCTGCATCGGCGTGCGAAGCCGGAACTGTGTCCTCATCGTGACGCTCCACAGCGTAGGTGGGGACTGACGAATCATATTCATCCGTGTCCTCTTCCTCGCCGGGCGCGAAGCCGAAAGCCTGTTTTATTCCGTTCCAGAATGACATTGTTCTTATTTAGAATTTCTTTTAGGTTACATTTTTTCAGGTTTCACCACCACGCCGGTGCCCTTGGTGCCGTCGATGCCGATGGCAAGAGGCTCGGGAAGAGTGACTACCCTTACAAAATCAGTCTCGGTCACAGCCGGGATGCTGTCGAGAAACGCCACATCGTAGAGACCCTTTCCGGCGGCGGTGTCGACTGTAAAGTAGCCCACTCCCATGGAGGTGAGGTTCTGGAAGAAGTGTGTACCCTGACTCGGCTCGATACGGTAATCGGGCAGCGAGGACTCGACTATGAGACGGGCGTTGGAAATGGCGGGCCATTTCACGGGAATACCCAGAGCCGTGTCCGACGAGCCCCATCGTCCGGGACCAATCAGGATATAATTTTCTCCCTGAGCCGTAAAGTTACGATTTATTTTTTCAATTTCACGTGCAATCAGTGAATTATTTGTCGAAGAAAAGCATTCCGGACGCACATATACGACAGATCGGACATTTTCAAACGTCCCGTGGCCCAGCGCGGTGGTCGATTTGAGCAGCAAGCGGTCGTCGGGCATCTCCATCAGATGCGGGTCCACCGAATCTTTCCGCTCCACGATAGGACGTATCTGGAGCCAGTAGAGCCGGCCCTTTCCGCGCTCGTTTTCATCGATCATGCCGGCAAATTCTATCTCTACCGGCCGCGACATGGCTTTCTGACCCGTAGTGAGCATGAAGTCGAGCGCATCGGCTACGGGGAGCACCTTATGACGCAGGATATTGTTGAACGTCACCACTCTGCGTCCATCGCCGCTCTCATAGTCGCGAAGCACGTTGTCGCGGAAGTCGTAGGTCGACACCATGTAGCGCAATGCACCTTTCATGGCCACGTCCTGAACCTTGAGGCGGGCGAGATTGAAACTGTCGTCGATCTTGAAATCCTCGGGGACGTTGATGGTGTCGAGGGCATAGAGGCGAGTCTGTGTATCGCGAAGCGCAAGCTGTATCTCCGAGGTCTGAAGCACATTGTCGGGGTGTCGCGGTGAGAAACGCAACCCCACACCGCCGTCCACTATGTATTTGCCCAGTCCCACGGCGATTTCCACCACGCCGTCCTCGGGGCGCTCATCGTTGATGGGATAGTAGTTGAGCGACCGTCCCACGCCCGAGAATGACGGGAAATAATATCCGTCGACATCCTTGCCTACCACTTCCTGAATTATTACGGCCATCTTTTCCTGATCGATAACGTTGGAAGTAGCGGTCATGTAAGCTTTGGAATCGGCGTAATATACCGATGCATATACACTCTTGATCGCGTCAGTAACCACGCTGAGCATCTGCGAGGGATCGGCGAGCTTGGGCACCATGTAGGTAGAATATATGCCGGCAAACGGCTGGTAGTGAGAGTCTTCAAGCAGCGACGACGAGCGTATGGCAAGTGGACGGTCGACTACCTCAAACAGAGCCAGCAGGTCCTCCTTGATGGTTATGGGAAGTTTTGCCTTGAGGAAGTGCTCGAGTATCACGGAGTCGTCGGCATCGGAGAGAGCGACGGGGTAGAGGTTGTTGGCCGTCATGAACTCGTCGAATATATCGGTACAGAGCACCACCGTGCGCGGTATCGTGATGGTGAGTCCGTCGAAATCGTCACATACGGGATTCTTCTTGATAATCGAGTCGATAAACGCCAGACCGCGTCCCTTGCCTCCGAGCGAGCCTTCGCCTATGCGGGCGAAGTTGGAGTAATGGTCAAACCGATCCTTGCGGAACACTGCCACGACACCGCGGTTTTTCATCTTGCGGTACTTGACTATCAGGTCGAAGAAAAATTTGCGTGCTTCAGGCGCATCGTCGAGCGACTTGAAGCGGTGTCGCTTGATAAGCTCGGCTATGGGGAACATGGCGCGGCTGTAGAGCCAGCGCGATATGTCGTTGAACGACGCATGCCAGTAGAGCGACTCGGCGGGAATATCGAAAATGTGATCCTGAAGATCCTTGAGTGATTTAAGCCGGAAAATTTCCTCGCCTGTCTCGGGATTGCGTATCACGAAGTCGCCGAAGCCGAAATTGTCGGTGATGGCACGGCCGAGGTCAACAGGAAACTTCTTGGAATTCTTGTCGATAAACGTGCACCCGAGTTCGGCCACATCGTCGGCGTTGGATTTCTCCGACGACTCGATGATGATGGGCAGGTAGGGATCGCGCCGGCGCAACTCGCGGGCGAGTTTTATACCCGCTTTCTGATCCTTGTGGCCGTCGTGGTTGAACGATACGTCGGTTATCACGCCCAAAATATGGTCGTGGTAGCGCTCATAGAGAGCCATCGCTTCCTCATAGTCGCGGGCAAGCATCACTTTTGGTCGGCCGCGCATGCGCAGCATCTGCTCGTGCTCGTTGAGCGCTTCGGTCGAGAACTCGCGCGACTGGGCCAGAAGAAACTTGTAGACCTGCGGTAGAACCGATGAATAGAATCTAACCGAGTCTTCCACGAGGAGAATCATCTGCACGCCCACGTCATTGATGTCGTTTTCAGCGTTCATCTTGTCTTCGAGCAGCTTGATGATGGCGAGGAGCAGGCCTACGTTGCCGAGCCAGCTGAATACGTAATCGATACCCGTGAAATCTTCGGCGGCAAGCCGTCGCGACACCTCTTTGGAAAACGGAGTGAGCACCACGATTGGCAACTCGGGATAAAGCGCTTTTATGGCGCGGGCACCCGTAAAAGTCTCGCTGATGTCGATACCCGGCATCGTTATGACGAGATCGAATTTTGTGGCGGCAAGTTTCCTGAGCGCCTCAGCGGTATCGGTGACACGGGTCACGCGTGGGGGCGACGACAGATTGAGCGATACGTATTCGAAATACAGCTGCTCCTCCACGCGACCGTCTTCCTCCATCATGAAGGCGTCGTAGGGCGAGGCGATGAGCAGCACATTGAATATGCGCCGCTGCATGAGATTCTGAAAAGCCGTGTCTTTAAGATACAGGCGGCTGAGTTCGTCGGCTCCGTGAGATTTCATTTCAGGCGAGAGGGCTTGTTACTTGAATATCCTTGAATATTTCGAGAGGAGTGCGCTGAAACGTGAATCGCCGCGCAGGGGAGCCACGTTGAGGTTGGCCTCGTCGGCGCGGGTCCATGCGTGGAAGTTGGCATAGCCTTTTTCAAGCGATTTTTCCATGCATGCAAAAGCTTTGTCAAGATTGCCGTCCCATGCGAAGAAGCATGCGCCGTAGTAGTTGACCAGACCGTCATAGTCCTCGGCAGTGGAGAGCACCTTGTTCATCCAGCGTCGGCCGTCGTCGTCGCGACCGAGTGCAAGCATGGCGAAGCCGCGAAGCGATCTTACGTTGTCGAAGTCATAATCCATGTCGAGCACCCGCTCGTAGCTTGCGCGACCGCTCTTGGCGTTGTTGCGGAACTTCTCGAGCACCCATCCGCGCAGTATGTACAGCTCGGGGTCTTCCGGATTGTTCATGGCCGCCTCGCTGAGGGCTACCGAAGCCTCGGTGTAATTCTTGAGGGCAATAAGGGCATTGGCGCGGGCTATGAGGGCGGCATTGGATTCGGGATTGGATTCCACTGCCTTGTCGGCGCTTGCAAGCGCGTTTTCAGCTTCATTGAGAGCAAGAAGAATCTTTGACTTGAGCACGTTATAGTCAGTGTTGTCGGGTGCGGCTCCCACGGCATAGTCGGCATTGAGCATAGCTTTTTCATATTCGCCCAGAGCGTAGTAACATTCGGCGAGCGCCGCGTTTATGCCGGGATAGGAGTCAAGATGACCTTCGATGATTTTGTTGTAATCGTCGATAGCCGCCATGTAGTTGCAGTGGTTTTGCGCGATCATGGCACGGATGTAGTAGAACATTCCGTTTTGAGGCGCCTGACGTATCGCGTTGGATAGTCCGGCTATCACCACCGGATAATCGGAGCGCGAGAGCATGACCAGATGAGCCAGCGCGCGACCGGTATTCTGCTCGTCGGTGGATATTGCCATGATGTAGTCGTCGACCGCTCCTTGAGGATTGCCCATCATTGTGTGGACGTCGGCGCGACGCATATATACCTCGCTGTTGTTGGGCGATAGGGTGAGGGCCTGATCGATAAGCTCGTTGGCGGTACCGAGATTGTTTTCCTTCACGGCGATACGGGCCAGACCGAACACGGCCTCAAGGCTGCGGGAGTTCATCTGCTGCATTATCTTGAAGTCGGTCTTAGCCTCGGGGTAACGCTCGAGGTTGTACAGCGCCGTGGCACGCTGGTATATGGTGGGGAAATCGCCGGGTATAAGCGTGAGCACTTCATTGAAGTCGGCAAGAGCCTTTTCATAGCGGTGGTTCATCATCTGGATGTTGCCTCGCAGCGAGTAGGCTTGCGCGCGCATGTCGGTCTCCGATTCGGGAATATACTTGAGTGCGAGATCGATGTCGGCCAGTGCCTTCACATAATCGTCGCGGCGGTAATATTCGTTGGCGCGGCGGAAGAGCGCTTCCCAGTCGTGGGGATCTTCGTTGAGCACACTTGTGTAAGCCTTCATCAGGGCTTCGGCAAACGGATCGGTTTCAGTCTGGGCGTTTACTCCTAAAGCTGTAGCGCCGAGGAGCAGTCCGGGTATTATGATGCGTTTAAAAAATTTCATTGTGATAAAGATATGATTGGCTTATGATTAGAAGTTGTTGACCACGCGGCGGAGTTCTACGAGCTGCTTGAGCAGTCGGGGAAGTCGGTCGAGGGGAAGCATGTTGGCGCCGTCGCTCTTGGCTTTCGACGGTTCGGGATGTGTCTCGATGAAAAGACCGTCGACGCCCACGGCTATACCGGCACGGGCTATGGTGTCGATGAGGTCGGGTCGACCGCCGGTCACACCCTTGGGCTGGTTGGGCTGCTGGAGCGAATGGGTTGCGTCGAGAATCACGGGCACTCCGAATTTCTGCATCTCGGGAATACCGCGGTAATCAACTATAAGGTCTTGATAGCCAAATGATACGCCGCGTTCTGTCACGGCTACATTGTTGTTTCCGGCATCGCGCACCTTATCGATGGCAAAGGTCATAGCCTCGGGCGAAAGGAACTGACCTTTCTTGATGTTGACGGCTTTGCCGGTGCGGGCGGCGGCAAGAAGCAGGTCGGTCTGGCGGCAAAGGAACGCAGGTATCTGAAGCACGTCGACATACTCGGCAGCCATAGCGGCTTCCTCGGGCGAATGGATGTCGGTCACTACCGGCACGCCAAATTCCTTGCGCACCTTTGCGAGAATCTTCAGTGCCTCGTGGTCGCCTATTCCTGTAAAGGAATCGAGTCGCGAGCGGTTGGCTTTGCGGTATGACCCCTTGAACACGTAGGGGATATTGAGCTCCGAAGTGAGCTTCACGATAGTTTCGGCTATGTTCATTGCCATTGCCTCTCCCTCGATTACACAGGGGCCCGCAAGGAGGAAGAACATAGGCTGCGAACTGTAGTTTTCAAACTTGAAATCCATTGATATATTCTATATATTAATGTGGTTGATCTGGTCTATTATATGACAGGCCGACACGGCATAGAGTGCGGCGGTCTCGGTGCGGAGGCGGTTTTTGCCAAGAGTCACGGCCGAGAATCCGGCACCGAGAGTCAATTCTATCTCGGCCGGAGAGAAATCACCCTCGGGCCCTATGAGAATTATCGTATTGCCGCCCGGGCGGTAAAGTGAAGTGAAATCCTTGAGCTCCACGGTGTCGTCGCAGTATGCTATCGCTTTGGTATATCCGTCGAAATCACCTGTGATTTTGTGAATCGGTGTCATTTCATCTATTACGGGAAGCACGGCTTTCAGCGACTGCTTCATGGCCGAGACCGCGATTTTTTCCAGCCGCTCGGTCTTGATTTCCTTGCGCTCCGATCGGGCGCAGAGCATGGGGATGATACGGTTTACGCCTATCTCGGTAAGCTTTTCCACCATCCATTCCATACGGTCGAGATGTTTTGTGGGCGCAACCGCCACCACAATCTGCTGTGACCACGGGAGAGGTTGGGTATCGCAGGAAATAATCTCGACTGCGGCGCGCTTGGAGTGGGCTTCGGTCATGCGGCACTGATACACGTTGCCGCGCCCGTCGATGACCTGCAGCGGATCACCGGATTTCATGCGAAGCACCCTCACGGCATGAGCCGAGTCGCTCTCGGGAAGCCGGAGCGTGTCAGCGATTTCGGGGGCGTAGAATTGTATCATTGCCTTGTGGATAATCGGTTATTCTTCTACGGGAGCGTCAACAAATCCGTCGGGAGCGGCCTGCTCGGTAACCTCGGGTTGGTCAGGCGACTGACGTTTTTCCTTGAATATTATCATGAACAGCACGGCCACTACCAGTGCATAGGCTGCGAATATGGCCCAGCTTGTCTGCCAGCCATGCAGCACTGCCACGGGATTGTCCTGTATGGCGGGATTGAATACGAGATTGTTCACTACCACCGAGCCGGCGATAAGCGTACCCAGCGAGGCGCCTATGCCGTTGGTCATAAGCATGAACAGGCCCTGTGCCGAGCTGCGCTGTGCGGGAGGAGTCTGAGAGTCGACATACAGTCCGCCCGACACATTGAAGAAGTCAAATGCCACGCCGTAGACTATACACGACATTATGAGGTAGCCCACGCCCGAAGGGGATGTGTTGCCGATGGAGAAGAATCCGAAGCGGAGCACCCATGCAAACATCGCTATAAGCATCACACCCTTGATGCCGTAGCGCTTTAGGCAGAAGGGTATCAGGAGGATGCACAGAGCCTCGGCGCACTGCGATATGGAGATGAGGAATGTGGGATTCTGTGCCCAGAAGCCGCCTTCATAGCCCGGAACGCTGTTGAACTGATATATATAGCTCGATCCGTAGCTGTTGGTGATCTGAAGCGAGACGCCAAGGAACATGCAGAAGATGAAGAATATAGCCATCTCCTTGCGCTTGAAGAGCGAGAATGCTTTCACTCCGAGGCTGTCGGCAAGCGATTTGCTTTCCGATTTCTTTACTGGGCAGTCGGGGAGGGTGAGGCAGTAGGCGGCGAGCACGAGACTGAGCGCACCCGAGAGATAAAACTGTGTATAACTGTGCTGTATTTCCACTCCGCCTATCGAGATGAAGTTTACGGCAAGTTCGGCCACGATGAATCCCACGGTGCCGAATACGCGGATGGGCGGAAACTCCTTGACCGTGTCGAGGCGATTCTGTTCAAGCACGTTGAATGCAACGGAGTTGGACATTCCTATCGTGGGCATGAAAAATGCCACCGATATGGCGTAGAGGGTGAAAATGGATGTAAACGGCAGCTGATCGCCCGAAACGGATGCCACGTAGCCGGCCGCAATCATGAAGATGCCGGCAAGCAACTGGCAAAGGCTGAGAGTCTTTTGTGCAGGAATCCAGCGGTCGGCGATGATGCCTACGATTGCAGGCATGAATATCGATACTATACCTTGGGCGGTGTAGAACCAGAAAACGTAGTTGCCCAGACCGTGGTTGGCAAGATACATACCCATCGAGATCAGGTAAGCTCCCCAGATGGCAAACTCGAGGAAGTTCATCACCGTGAGCCTCGCCTTGATCTGAAATGTATTTGAATTAGTCATAGTGTAATAAACAGTTGAAAGTGGTATTGGACGTGTTAAGGTTATTCGGTTGCGGGTTGGTCGGTAGGGTTGTCGCGTTGCATGCGCTTCTGTTTCAGTATAGCCATTACCCGGGCGGCTTCTTCGTATTCCTCGCGCTCGGTCAGGCGCGCTATGGTGCGCTCAAGTTCCTCGATGGCGTAGTTCTCGAGTCGCGGCTCGCGGGTATACGATGATTCTTCCTCCGCTTCCTCCGAAAGCATTTCATCGTCGGTGTCGTCATCGTCATAGCTCTCAAATCCGGTATCGTCGTCATCTTCCTCGTCATCGCCGCCTTCATGATTCTCCTCCTCGACTTCAAGGAGAAAACCGGTCTGATCGAGAATAGCCTGAGTGGTATATATGGGCGAACCGGTGCGCATGGCTATTGCTATGCCGTCGCTGGTGCGGGAGTCGATCACTACGGTGCGGTCGCCGTCGGTAAACGTCAGTTCACACGAGAATATGCCATCCTCAAATTTGTAGATGAAAGCTTCCTTTAGCTTTACGCCAAACGTGTGGGCAAACGACACGAAAAGGTCATGAGTCATGGGGCGCGGCGGCTTTATGCTCTCCATGGTCATGGCTATCGACTGAGCCTCGGCGGGGCCTATTACCACCGGGATGCGGTAAGGGCCGTTGACCTGCGCCAGTATCAGTGCATAGGCACCCTGCTGTATCTGGCTGTAGGAGAGCCCGAGGACTTTCAATCTTATTCTTTGTTCCATATATTATATATGTGGTGGAATTATGATTGATTACACATTGATGTTACCTCCCGAAATCACACCGCTGCCGAGACAGATGGTTTTCTCGGGATTATAAATTACGCCAAACTGACCCGGGGCTATGCCCTGAACCCGTCCCGGCGACGTGATGATGTATTCGCTTTCAGTGCCGGGCACACGCGACAGCGTGGCGGGCATGAACTCGGGAGTGTGGCGGTTTTTAAATGTTATCTCCACATTTTCACATGCTTCGGGCCACGGATCGCGGGTGATCCAGTGCATTTCGGCAAGATGCAGCGCGTGGCCGTATTGCTTCTCGGTGTCATATCCGCGCGACACGTAGATCACATTGTCGTGCACATTCTTGCGCACCACATACCACGGACCGCCCGAAAGGCCGAGGCCCTTGCGCTGACCTATGGTGTGGAACCAGAATCCGCGGTGCTCTCCCAGCTTGCGCCCTGTCTCGAGCTCGACAATCGCGCCGGGACGCTCGCCGAGATGGCGGCGGATGAAATCGTTGTAATTGATCTTGCCGAGGAAACATATTCCCTGACTGTCGCGGCGGTAGGCGTTGGGCATGCGGGTCTCCACTGCTATCTCCCTCACGCGCGACTTGGGCATGTCGCCAATGGGAAACATAAGATGCGAAAGCTGGTCATAGGATATCTGAGCGAGGAAGTCAGTCTGATCCTTTACAAGATCCACAGCTGTGCCCAGATATACAAGCCCGTCGTCGCCGTCGACGGTGGTGGCGTAATGCCCCGTGGCCGTACGATCAAATTCGTGACCCCACCGCTGCTCGAAAAATCCGAACTTTATCATCTTGTTGCACATGATATCGGGGTTGGGGGTCAGTCCCTCGCGCACGGTGCGCAGGGCGTATTCCATCACGTTGTCCCAGTATTCCTGATGGAGCGAAACTATGTCAAAGGGCAGCCGGTAGCGCTCGGCAATGAAGCGGCACATCTCGATATCTTCCTCGGCCGAGCAGTCGCCCTCGTCGGTATCGAGACCTATACGGATATAAAACAGGTGCAGGTCATGTCCCTGCTCGAGAAGCCTGTGCACCGCAACGGCACTGTCGACTCCGCCTGATATCAATACTGCAACTTTCATTATACTTCCTCGAGCACTTCTTCTTCAGTCTTGCCGTGACGGTCAATTATATACAGAGATATGAAATAATCCAGCGAAATCTTGCCCGGCCCCACTATGAGCAGAAACAGGTATATGCCTATGAACATGATGGGAAGATAACCGGGATCGGTGCTGTCGAGGCCGTAGACCGGCAGATTGGGCACCATGTCGTGGAGTATGTAATACTCGGCGGCTATCATGGCCACCACCGGAGGCACCACGCTCATGCGTGTAAGGAATCCCACCATGATAAGCAGCGAGCATCCGAGCTCTATGATGATCATTATGATCAGCGAGCACATGGGCGACATGTTGAGCACCGTGGGGAAGTCGAGGCACAATTCATTGAAATTTACCAGATGGCGTATGCCGAATTGCATCATCATCACGCCCACGAAAAGGCGCAGAAACAGCCGTCCCATATTCGGGTAGCTGCGGCCGATGGAATTTAGATAGAAATTGACTGTCGAGTTGAGGAAGCCGTTCATATCAGTGGAATATTATGAGAAAGAGAGGAAATTATCTTTTCTTCAGCTGGCGCATTATGTCGAGCACCTGATCAATGTCGAGATGCTTGAAGCGGATTTTGCCGTTTTTGTCAAGAATATAGAACACCGGCATATCACCGCGGAGGTCAAGGATCATGTCGATGTCGGGCGAAGCACCCACGCTCCATTCCTTGGGATAACCCTCCACGTCGCCTCGCCACTTCTCGTCGGGGTCGGCGGGAGTTATCGCCACGATTTTCAGCACACCCTCGTCGATGAGCTGGCGGGTGTTGACGTCGGCCGAAAGCCTCACGCGGGCCATGCGGCAAGCCGAGCAGTCGGGATCGTTGATGTAAAGAAGCACCACCCGCGCCGAGTCCATCGCCACATCACCCTGAGAGCCGTCGGGACGGGTGTAGGGGATAGAAGGTATCTTCCGGCCCGGGAGCGAATTGGAAAGCACCTCGGCCTGCTGGCGGAAACGCGCCTTGTAAGGCTTCTGGATCTTCTTGTTTTTGACCACGGCTTGAGCAAACGGGATATAGAGCTCGTCGGCCCACACCTTGGCCGTGTCGCTGTAAAGCTCCGCCTCGGCTATCTCGGCAAGGAAAAGCAGATCGTCGGGCTGCTTTTCGAGCCGTTTGGTGAAAGCCTCCACCGCAGCCATAGCCGAGTCGGGAGTGGCAAGCTGAAGTATCTCTAGATAACCGCGGAACTCATCGGCCACGCGGGCGCGCGAAGAAAATGCTTTTTTCAAGTCGCAGAAATCCCAGAAATGGCGAGCCTGATAGTCACAGCGACCGGTAAGGGTCGAAATGCTGTCGGGCACGATAGGATATTGAAACAATCCGTCGGCCTTCGCACCGATCACACCCGAAAATATGATAATAAAGAGTAAAAATATGCGTCGTATCTTCATGATTCGTATCTATACATGGTAATCAAGATACAAAGGTAATGAAAAATCCCGACATTTCCATCAGTCACCTATTTATAAAAGTTAAAACACCCGAGATTGGGTCGGGGAAAGTCAATGGGTTATGTTAACTTATAGGGCGATAATAAAAACCCGGCCACATGGGGTGAGCATGTGGCCGGGTCGAAAATTAGGGAAGTACGGTTTTTCAGATTCTTATCTTGATGGCTGAGCCGTCGATGATGACTATGTAGATGCCGGGTTTTAGACCTGATATGCGGTTCTCGATGCTTTGTGCCACGCAAGTGCCGTAGGTATTGTAAACATATACAAGAGTCGGCTCGGCCGAGATGATGACTATATCGCTGCCTTCGGTGGTGACTATGGTAGTCTTGAGGCTGTCGGTAGAGTCAATGCCGGTGGTGGGCGCCGATACGGTCACTTCACACGTAGCGGTGAGTCCGTTGAGTGTGGTGGCGGTAATGGTGGCGGTGCCGGGTCCTACGGCTGTCACCACACCGTTTTCATCCACGGTGGCCACGGTTTCGTCGCTCGAAGACCACATCACGGTAGTCTCGGTAGTGTCATCGGGAGTGAAAGTGACTTTCAGTGTCACGTCCTCACCCTCAGTCAGCTGCTCAGCTTCAAAGCTTACTTCAATTTGGGTAGGTTCTACGGGTTTCATCCTGACTGTAATTTCGCAGTCGGAAGTCAGTCCGTTGCCGGTAGTGGCCGTGATGGTGGCAGTGCCTGCCGATATACCGGTGATGACTCCATTCTCATCTACCGTGGCTACCGATTCGTCGCTTGACGTCCAGCTGATGGTGCGCTCGGTGGTTTCGGCCGGAGTGAATATTACCTCAGGGGTGAGCTTCTCATCGGCGAATATCAGTGCGCTGTGAGGATCGATGGTTATTTCGTAAGCTTCGATCACGCGCTTCACTACAGTGATTGCGCACGAGTCGCTCAGACCGTTGGAAGT
Source organism: Duncaniella sp. (assembly GCA_029060405.1). GTDB lineage: Bacteria > Bacteroidota > Bacteroidia > Bacteroidales > Muribaculaceae > Duncaniella. The sequence goes on from JAIDUB010000081.1 coordinate 19,592, forward strand.
GGTGGCGGTGATGGTGCACGAGCCTTCGGCCACGGCGGTCACCACACCGTTTTCATCCACGGTGGCTACCGAGGGGTCGCTCGACGTCCAGCTGACAGTCTTGTCGGTAGTGGTTTCGGGGCTGATGGTGGCAGTGAGTTCTATCGTATCGCCCTCGGTGATGTTGGCCATATCAGAATTAAGCTCAATGCTTTCAGCCACGTGTACGGCAGATATAACCGTTATGGCACATTCGGCGCTATGGCCTTTGGAGTTGGTGGCAGTGATGATAGCCGAGCCTTTGGCTATAGCGGTCACTAAACCATCGGTGCCCACGGTGGCCACATCCTCGTTGCTCGACTTCCAAGTCACTGTCTTGTCGGTGGCGTGGTCAGGTTCAACGGTGGCGGTGAGTTGCAGTGACTCACCCTCTACGAGTTCGGCTTTATCGGAGTTGAGGGTGATGGATTCAGGCTCTACCGATACCTCAACGACCGTGATCTCGCATGTGGCATTGATGCCGTTGGCTGTTGCCGTTATGGTGGCATTGCCGGGGGTTACGGCTGTCACGGTGCCGTTATCCACGGTAGCCACCGCCGTGTTGCTCGACGTCCAAGTGATGGTCTTGTCGGTGGCATTGTGAGGTTCGATCACTGCGGTGAGATCCACGGTCAGACCTTCGGTTACGTCCACCTTGTCGGGAGTAATGGTCAGGCCGCTCACCGATACAGGGATTACCGTAATCTTGCAGGTGGCTGAAAGGCCGTTGACAGTGGTGGCTGTCACTGTAGACTCGCCGGGCTTAAGGGCAGTGACGAGTCCGGTGTCATCTACCGAGGCCACATCCTCGTCGCTCGACGTCCATTTCACCGACTTATCCGACGCATTGTCGGGGAGCACGGTAGCCTGAAGTTGGAAAGTCTCGCCATCATATAACTCGGCTTCATCCGAATTGAGAGTCACCGCTTCGGCTGCGGGAGGCGTGACGGTAAGTGTCAGGGAGGTGACGTTTCCGTCGCCGCTTACAGCGGTGAGGGTAGTGGTGCCTAACTTAAGGGCCGACAGATAGCCGTCGTCGTCGATGGAGGCCACTTCGGGGTCAGATGATTCCCACCACACGGTATCGTCGGTAGTGTCGGCCGGGGTGAATTTTACAGTAAGTGATTTGATAGAGCCTATGGCTATCGACGGGTCAGGAAGCTCTATCTCTATCTTCTGACATGTCACTATGGGTTGAGCCGGAGCTTTGGCCGACCAGCCGGTGGCGGCGTCATACAGGCTCTCGCTTCCGCTTGGCACGTAGAGTTTCGAGTCGGCGGCCACACCATAAAACATGCGGCTGTCGGCCGAACACGGTGTGTTGCTCGGATTGATGAATTTCTTTACATTAGCACATGCGTTGAATGCCGCGAAGTTTACTTGAGATAGTGAAGCCGGTAGTTTTACTACATTGGTCAAACCGGTACATTCAGCAAATGCACTTGCTCCGATGGTCTTGAGATTTTTGCCAAACTTAATACGCTTGAGTCCTACGCACTTGTTAAATGCAGCGGTTCCAAGTGAAGTTACAGCATCGGGTATAACTAATGTACCTGTGTAGCCGGTGCCGGCGAAAGCATTGTTGCCAATCTCAGTAACCGTTGCGGGAATTTCGAGTGTGCCGGTAAGTCCGCTGCAACCGGAGAAAATAGTATTGGGAATTGACGTCATGTTTTTGGGCAGTGTCAGACTTGTAAATCCTGTACATAGATTAAACACACCGGTATCGAACGTGGTTGATTCAGGTAATATGAGTGCACCTGTGAAAGAACATCTACAAAATGCACCCGATCCGACACATTCCAGAGTGCTCGGCAGAGTGAGATCGCCGTACATACCTGTGCAAAATTGGAAGGCTTGATATCCGATGGTTCTTAGGCCTTCAGGTAACTCCAGACCGGTAAATCCGGTGCATTGATAAAACGCTTGTCTATCAATAGTGGTTACATTTTCAGGGATTACCAAAGTCCCTGTCAGTCCTGAGCATCCGTAAAAGCAATAACTATTTATTGTTGTAACATTTGCTGGTAGCACCAATTCGCCTGTAAGACCGCTGCAATTATAAAATGCAGATGAACCGATGGAAGTAATACCGTTGTGCATCACCAGTTTTGTAAATCCGGTGCACTTATAAAATGCGCTACTTGGAATAGTAGTAACAGTTTCCGGTACGACGATCTCACCGGTCAGGCCCGTGCAGCCGTAAAAACAATTATCACCTATGGTCAGATTGTCGTGCCAATCAAAAGTACCGGTCAGCGCTGAGCAGTTGTAAAACGCATAGGCACCGATAGATGATAAATTTTGCGGTAAAATCAGGTCGCCGGAGAGTGAGGTGCAGCCGTAAAAAGCTTTGTCGCCTAACGTGGTAAGAGTAGAAGGGAGATTAAGCTCACTCGCTATGGCTGTACATCCGCTGAACGCTTCCGACATTATTTCGGTGATGCCTTCGGCTATCGACAGGGATGTGAATTTGGTCTTGTTAGTCGAGGAATTGAATGCTTTGCTGCCTATGGACTTTACGGAGTAGGTCACGCCGGAGTATTCCACCGTGGCCGGGATCACTATTGCGCCGGAAGAGAGAGTAGTACCGGTCAGCGAACATTCAGCATTTTCTTCATCCGTGACCGTATACTTCATATAATCCACGGTGAATGTGGTCTGAGCAGACAATACTGAGTAAAACGAAATCATAAGACACACCAGAAAGAGATACAATCTTTTCATAACTAACTGAAAATTAATTAAAAAATAAAGTTGCCGTATAGACTCTCTGTCAGGCGTGTTATAGTATTGATTTGTAGGAAAATAGAATGCGTGAGAGCCGGTCACTTGATGTCCGTCCCACGTTCTGAGGCTCTGGTATGCCCGGTAAAGTAGAACGGACAACGCAGAGGCCTCACGCATATATGTATATAAGCACATCGCCGACTCTACGTTCACACGCAGTGGTCGGGGGATGTAGGTATATACAACCGCATGGGCATCTACCGCTGCCTCATTCTTGACCTTACCAAAGAAATTTACCAGATTTCAGAACGTCAAGAAAGAGCGTCGAGTAAATACGCCTTCTAAGTATGTCATGCTATCTGCCCGCCCGCCCCTTGTTGAGGCCTCTGCGTGCAGTAAGCTTAGCGCAAAGATAGAGAAAAAGTTTTTAATATCGCTGATATTAAGGATTTTTTTGATTCATGATTCTTTTTGATTCATGATTCATGATTCATGATTCATGATTCATGATTCAGTTCGGTTAACGCTGTTTCGGGGCGCAAGAGCCGCGGAGCGGCGATGTTGTAAGTAACCGCGGGTGAAGCCCGCGGACTGGAGCCAATAAAAAATGAGCCGCGGAGCGGCGATGTTGTGATAGAGCTTTAGTCGCAGTCACGACATCGCAGCTCCGCAGCTCAGGGTCAGGGGTGTCCTTTTCCGCGGGCTTCACCCGCGGTTATCTACGACATCGCAGCTCCGCAGCTCTAATATTATTTTTCCTTTCAAAAATAAATTGAGTGATATTCGGGGAAATTTCGTATCTTTGCGGTTTGAAACACTCAACCTACGAAAACTATGGATCTTTTTGACAGAATATCGGCCGACATCAAGGCGGCCATGCTGGCCCGCGAGAAGGTGCGCCTCGAGACACTGCGCGGTATCAAGAAAGAGTTTATCGAAGCCAAGACCGCCGAGGGCAGCGACGGCACTCTGCCCGATGCTCAGGCTCTCAAAATCCTTGCAAAGATGGCTAAACAGCGCCGCGCTACGGCTCAGATCTACGACGAGCAGAATCGCATGGATCTGCGCGACAATGAGCTTGCCGAGGCTGCCGTAATCGAGGAATATCTTCCCAAACCGCTTACCGATGAGGAACTTACCGCCGTAGTGGCTCAGATCATAGAGCGCACCGGTGCATCGTCGATGAAGGATATGGGCAAGGTGATGGGTATTGCCTCCAAAGAACTGTCGGGCAAGGCCGACGGTGCCGCTATCTCCAAAAAAGTAAAGGAACTCCTCAACGCTTAATAATACATCACAATGCTTACTCTGCAACAAATCAAGGAAAATCCCGCTCTGATCGTGGAGCGCCTTGCCGTGAAGGGTTTTGACGGCAAAGAGGTGATAGACAATATACTGGAGCTCGACGTGCAGCGCCGCTCGCTTCAGCATGACAATGACGGCCGCGCCGCCGAACTCAAGAAGTATGCCGACTCGATAGGCCGCCTCATGAAGGAGGGCAAGCGCGACGAGGCCGAGAAGGCAAAGGCTGAAGTTGCCCGCCTGAAAGAGGAACAGAAGGCTATTGCCGACCGCCTCGACGAGGTGGAGCGCCGCTCGCTCGAACTGCTTCTCACCGTCCCCAACATCCCCTGTGCCGCTGTGCCCGAAGGCCGCACGGCTGCCGACAATGTGGTGGAAAAGACCGGCGGACCGATGCCCGACCTGCCCGAGGATGCCCTCTGCCACTGGGATCTCGCCAAGAAATATAATCTCATAGACTTTGACCTCGGTGTGAAAATCACCGGCGCCGGTTTCCCCGTTTATATAGGTAAGGGTGCACGCCTGCAGCGCGCTCTCATCCAGTTCTTCCTCGACGAGGCAGGCAAGGCCGGCTATCTTGAAATCCAGCCTCCCTACGTGGTCAACGAGGCATCGGGCTACGGCACAGGCCAGCTTCCTGACAAGGAAGGGCAGATGTATTTCATCAACGAGGACAAGCTTTATCTGATTCCCACCGCCGAGGTACCCGTGACCAACATATACCGCGACGTGATCATCGCCGCCGATGATCTGCCCAAGAAAAACTGCGCTTACTCGGCTTGCTTCCGCCGCGAGGCCGGCAGCTACGGTAAGGACGTGCGCGGTCTCAACCGCCTGCATCAGTTTGACAAGGTGGAAATCGTGCGCATCGAGAAGCCCGAAAATTCCTATGCCGCCCTTGAGGAGATGAAAGACCACGTGCAGGGACTGCTCGAAAAGCTCGGTCTGCCTTGGCACATACTGCGCCTGTGTGGCGGCGACATGAGTTTCACATCGGCCATAACATTTGACTTCGAGGTATATTCTGCCGCTCAGAAGCGCTGGCTTGAGGTATCGTCGGTATCAAATTTCGAGACCTATCAGGCCAACCGACTGAAATGCCGCTACCGCGGTGAGGATAAGAAGACACATCTGTGTCACACCCTCAACGGCTCGGCTCTCGCACTGCCCCGTATAGTGGCCGCCCTGCTCGAAAACAATCAGACTCCCGAAGGTATCGTGGTGCCCGAATGTCTGCGCCGCTATACCGGTTTCGACATCATCGACTGACGGACTGCCGTAAGTGACAATATAAATGACGTTGCAGCTCCGCTGAAAAAACTATTTCAGCCGCTGCAACGTTGTTTTCTTAGAAGGCGATCATAAAACGGCGCCTCAAAGAAAATCAACATCAACCCTAAAAAACATTACTTATGGAATCAACCCGTCAAGCCAAAATATCGCGACTGCTTCAGAAAGAGTTAAGTGAAATCTTCCGTACGCAGACCGCCAAAACCCACGGCACGGTAGTGTCGGTGAGCGCAGTGCGCGTGTCGCCCGACCTTTCAATCGCCAAAGCCTATCTTTCAATCTTCCCCTCCGAAAAATCGCAGGAAGTGCTCGAAAGCATCAAGCGCAGCGCCAAGACCATACGCTACGAACTCGCCCAGAAGGTGAGATTCCAGCTGCGCAAGACGCCCGAACTCTCGTTTTACATCGACGATTCGCTCGATTATCTCGAGAACATCGACCGCCTGCTTGAAGAGAAATAAATGCTCTCACTGAGAATAGCCCTCCGATACCTTTTCGCAAAAAAAAGCCACAGCGCTGTCAATGTGATTTCCCTCGTGTCCATGGCCGGAGTGGCCGTGGCCGCGATGGCGATGATATGTGTGCTGTCGGTATTCAACGGCTTTTCTCATCTGGCGCTCTCGCGCCTGTCGCTCATCGACGCTCCGCTGCGACTTACTCCGCGCGAAGGTGCGGTGATAGAGCGGGCTGACTCGCTTGCGAGTGCTCTGGTTGCGCTCCCCGGAGTAGGGGAGGTGTGTCCTGTGGTGGAGGATCAGGCCATGGCTATAGCCGGCGATAAGCAGGTGCCGGTGATAATCCACGGCATACCTGAAGATTACGGTACTGTGTCGGGAATAGAATCAACGCTTATTGACGGCGAAATCAGGCAACCCGACGAAATGGGAGCCTATGTGACCCTGAGCGTGGGGCTCGCGTTGGCTCTTGACGTGCGCCCGGCTTACAGCAGCATAGTGCGTCTGCTCGTGCCCCGGCGCACAGGCCGTATCAATCCCGCCGCTCCGCTCTCGGCATTCCGATACGATACGCTTGTGGTGAGCGGTGTGTATGAGACGGATCAACAGGAATATGATGTCGACCGCCTGTTCATGCCTCTCGATCGCGCGCGGCGACTGCTCGACTATACCACCGAAGCTTCAGCTCTCGACATCACCCCCGCGCCCGGAGTGACTGAGGCCGATGCGACCCGACAGATTATCAAGGCCGCCGGATCCAAATATCGTGTCGCTGACCGATTGGAGCAGGAGGAGACCTCGTTCCGCATGATAAAAGTAGAGAAGTGGGTGACATTTCTCATGCTCGTGTTCATACTCGTTATGGCTTCGTTCAATATCCTCTCGACCATGTCGATGCTAATTATCGAGAAGCGTCCCGGCATAGCCCTGCTTGCTTCGATAGGCGCTCCCGCTTCAATGATAAAGCGGATATTCCTTACTCAAGGATTTCTTGTGGCGGCCGTGGGCGGTATCGCCGGTCTCGTCACCGGAATAATCCTTGTGCTGCTCCAGCAGCACTCAGGCTTCATAGAGCTTGGCGGCGACCATTCGCAGATGTCGATTACATCATATCCCGTAAAACTCATGGCGGGTGACGTGGCGGTGGTGGCGGCAATAATTGCCGTGATAGGTCTCGCCGCCGGGTTCATATCCTCATGGCGGCTCGACACATCGCCCGTACAGAAAACCTGAAATCAACTACACAGTACAAATATATCTTTTAACCTCATGAATGTTAACTCCAAATCCATAATTGGCCTCATGGCTGGAATATCAACATCAGTATTGCTGTCGGGCTGCGGTGCAGGCTCAGCAACGACGGCCGGAAAATATCCCGCGGCTCCCACCTCGGAAACAGTCGATACCATTCAAGGTCTCGTAGTGGCCGACCCTTACCGCCCGCTTGAGGACGATACCGCCGCCGTGACACTCGAATGGGTGAAACAGGAAAATGCCGTGACACGCGCCTATCTCGATAAAATACCATTCCGCGGTGAAATAAAGGAACGTCTCACAAGGCTTAATTCCTATGCCAAACGATCTCTCCCGTGGCGAGGCGAGGACGGAAAGTATTATTTCTATTACAACGACGGATTGCAGAATCAGTCGGTACTTTACCGCGCATCAACCCCATATGGCGAGGATGCCGAAGTATTTCTCGACCCAAACAAACTCAGCGACGACGGTACGGTGGCGCTCACCGGTGTGAGCCAGAGTCCCGACGGGAAATATACAGCCTACACCATATCGCGCGCAGGATCGGACTGGACCGAGATATATGTGATGGAGACAGCTACAGGCAAGCTGCTCGACGACCATATCAACTGGGCTAAGTTTACCGGTGCCGAGTGGACACCCGACGGCTTCTACTATAGCGCATATCCGCGTCCCGAGGCCGGAAAGGAGTATTCCGTAGCCAACGAGAACCATCAGATATACTTCCACCGCATAGGTACGCCCCAGAGCGAAGATACGGTAGCGTTTGCCGATGCCGCTAATCCGCTGCATTTCCACTCGGCGCAGGTCACCGGAAAGAATCAGGAGTACTTCTTTGTGCTCGACGGAGGTGAGGGCATAGGCGAGGGCATACGCATGCGCCGCGGCAATTCATGGATCACCATTGAGCCGACACAGGACTATAATCACTCTATTCTGGGGGTGGTCGACGGAAAAATTTACATCCTTACATCCTACGGCGCGCCTCTTCGCCGCATCATGACAGCCGACATAAACCGCCCCGGCCGTGAAAACTGGACCGAACTGATTCCTGAAGGCGAGGGTGTGATATCGTCGGCGGCATTCACCGGCGACAATCTTGCCGTGGTGTATGAGCAGGATGCAGCCAACAAGCTGGTGGTCTACGACAAGACGGGCAAAAAGGTAGCCGAGCCTCAGCTGCCCGCATCGCCGGCCTCGATAGGAATCAGCGCCGACCGCAAGCATCCCGAGGATTTCTTCGCGGGTTGCACCACATTCACCTCACCGCTGCGCGTGTATCGTCTCGACCAAGCTACCGGAGCTGTCGCTGATATTACCCCCGCCGAGGCAGAAGGAAGCGTGCTCGCCACGATCAATCCCGACGATTTCGTGACCGAGCAGGTATTTTTCACATCGGCCGACGGCACGAAAGTACCCATGTTTCTCACCTATAAGAAAGGACTGAAACGCGACGGATCCAATCCCGTATACCTTTACGGTTACGGCGGCTTCAACGTGTCGCTCAATCCCGGCTATAATCCCAACCGCATGCTGTGGCTTGAAAACGGAGGTATCTATGCCCAGACCAATCTGCGCGGCGGCTCGGAGTATGGAGAGAAATGGCATGAGGCCGGTACCAAGATGAATAAGCTCAACGTATTCAACGACTTCATAGCAGCCGCCGAATATATGATTTCCGAAGGTTGGACCAAGCCCGAACTGCTTACAATCGAGGGCGGTTCCAACGGCGGACTGCTCGTGGGAGCGGTCACCAACATGCGTCCCGATCTTTTTAAAGTCGCCATTCCCCGTGTGGGCGTGATGGATATGATGCGCTACCATCTGTTCACTATCGGATGGAACTGGGCCTCAGACTACGGCACAAGCGCCGAGTCGCCCGAAATGGCGGAATATCTTCTCGGATACTCCCCGGTTCACAACATAAAGAACGACGGCACACCTTATCCCGCTATACTTGTTACGACGGCCGATCACGATGACCGCGTCGTACCGGCTCACTCATTCAAGTATGCAGCTGCCCTTCAGGCCGCCGATACAGGCGATGCACCCAAACTTATCCGCATCGACTCCAATGCCGGTCACGGTGGAGGCAAACCGGTATCGAAGGTGATCGACGAGTATGCCGACATATATTCATTCATATATCACAACCTCGGCATCACGCCCGAGATCAAGAAGTGAATATGAGGCGACACCTTGCCATCACGGCTGTTGCGGCGGTATCGATAGCGCTCCATTCCTGTTTCACGGGGGTGGAGTCGACTCCGCGCATCGGTGCGGGGGAGGTGCGTAAGGAAACCGCCTCGGCTGTAGCCGAAGATACGGTGCTTGCCGGAGTGCTTCCCGAGCCATTTGATAAATGGACTCCCGGAAAACAATTTCTGGTTGACGATTCCCGTATTAGTCTGCTTTTCGGGACGACCCTGCCCGCGGGTAGAGATCTGCGTGGCGATACACTGCTTTATGCCGGCTCATGGCGGGTGACTGATTTCGCAGGTCAACCCGCGACGATACTCAGGTTTACCGATACACGATTTCCCGCCGACACGCTCGAGTACAAGGTGAATTCCGAATCTCCCGCCGAGTTACCCTTTGCCGTGCAGCTGTCCATGGTCGAAAAGGCAAGAGACATACTTACCGGACGCACGTTTTACCTCCTCACGCGGAGCCGCCGCGACAGTGCCGACAATATAATACCCGGGCGTCGCTACGTACCCGTCACGGTCGACTCGGTAATGCCCGGCACGGCGGTTAATCCTGTGAAGATATCGTTTACCGACGATGCCGGTAAGCAGGCATGTCTGTACATGCCCGGGGGCGCCTCACCTGCATCACCGCGGCGCTTCGGAGCCGTGCTTGCGGTCAACGATCCCCGGCGGCGATATCCGGCAGTCACCGATGAGGTGTGGGAAAATATCATCGACGGCAAGGTCGCGGCGGGCATGACACGCGACGAGTGCCGCCTGTCGCTCGGGAAACCCGCATCGGTCGACCGTATCCCCGGGTCAAGCTACCTGTATGAGCGGTGGGCATACGACAACGGAATATATCTGATATTCGAGGATGGAGTGCTCACGCAATTCCGTCGCTGAAAAAACATCATGAAGCAATGCAACTGACATTTCTTGGAACCGGCACTTCAACGGGCGTTCCCACACCGGCATGTCACTGTGATATATGCCTGTCAGACGACCCTCACGACAAGCGCCTGCGCGCGTCGGCTCTCGTGGAATCAGCCGGGAAAAACATACTTATCGACTGCGGCCCCGACTTCCGCTATCAGGCCCTCCGTGCCGGAATAGAGCGGATCGACGCCGTACTCGTCACCCACTCCCATTACGACCACGTGGGCGGCTTCGACGATTTGCGTGCCTACTGCGCCCTGCTGCCCGGCAACCGCATGCCCGTGTACTGCACCGCCGATGTTGCAGCCGACTTCCACGCACGGATGCCATATTGCTTCGCCGAGCACCCGTATCCCGGCGTGCCGAAATTTGACATCCACATCATCGACAAAGAACCATTCACCGCGGCAGGAGCGGAAGTGATGCCGTTTCCCGTCATGCACCGCAATCTCGAGATACGCGGTTACCACATCGGCAACCTCGCCTATGTCACTGACTGCCTCGTCATGCCCGAAGAATCACGCAAAATAGTGGAAGGAGTCGATACGCTCGTGATCAATGCCCTCCGCTTCAAGCCCCATTACTCCCACATGTCGCTTTCACAGGCACTCGAAGAAATCGCCCTGCTGCATCCCCGTCGAGCCTACCTGACCCACATGAGCCACGATATAGGCTACCACCGCGATCTCCCCGTACATCTCCCGCCCCACGTCCATCCCGCCTCCGACGGCCTCCGTATCCACATACCTGATTGAGAATATTAGCGCGATAACGCTGATTATTACTAACTTTTGCAAGTTTTTTTGCCGTTTTTGCTTGTATGTTTAAAAATTTTTTTAATTTTGCCGCATAATCCAATTTTTTAATAAACTTTCCTGAAAATGAAAAATTTAGTTGAAAAGATCGCTACTCTTTGCGAAAACTTCGCAAAAGATGCAGTTGCTCAGGTTGAGAGCGGCAACAAGGCTGCCGGTGCCCGCGCACGCAAAGTATCTCTCGAACTCGAGAAAGCTATGAAAGAATTCCGTAAACTCTCTATCGAAGAGTCGAAGAAATAACTTTCTGATCCACACAATCCGCTACATCACAGGGATAAACCATTCTGAGGCATATGCTTCAGGTGGGTGTATCCCTTGATTTTTTATAAGTAAGTTACTTACTGTTTTTTTATACTATACATGAAACAGATACGCGAGTTTACGGTGAAATCGGCGGAGCGATACGGCGAGCTGTACGCACTGCTGACACTGACCACTACCGATGGCCTCGAACTCCCCGAGTGTAGGCCCGGTCAGTTTGTTCAGGTCGCGGTGGAAGCTCCCGGTGTTTTCCTGCGCCGTCCTATATCGATTAATTCCGTCGACATCGCCGAGGGGGTTCTCACCCTGCTTGTGCGTGATGCCGGCAAAGCGACCCACCAACTTGTAAACATGACTGCCGGCGAGAGGCTTAACATCATCTTACCCCTCGGCAATGGTTTTACTACCGGTCTCCCCGCCGGAAGCCGCGTGCTTCTTGCCGGTGGCGGAGTGGGTGTCGCTCCTATGTTTTATCTCGGCACCGAGCTCAAGCGCGAGGGACTCGCTCCCGAATTCCTGTTGGGAGCGCGGTCGGCTGACCAGTTGCTGATGCTCGATGAGTTCCGCAAAATAGGCGAGGTACATATCTGCACTGACGACGGCAGTCTTGGCACTCATGGTGTCGTGACTGATCATGAGGTGCTCTCGACACACTTGGACCGGATATATTGCTGCGGCCCGGCTCCGATGATGAAAGCCGTGGCACGCGTGGCACGTGAGAAGGGCGTGGAGTGTGAAGTATCGCTCGAAAACATGATGGCATGCGGATTGGGCGCATGCCTGTGCTGCGTCGAAAAAACTGTCAGGGGCAATGTGTGTGTATGCACCGAAGGCCCGGTGTTTAACATTTCAGAACTAACATGGTAAGTCATGGCAAATCTTGAAGTAAAACTCGGTCAGCTGACCATGAAGAATCCCGTAGCCACGGCGTCGGGAACATTCGGCTACGGAGAGGAATATGCTCCTTTTATTGACCTGTCGCGTCTGGGGGCGTATATAGTTAAAGGCACCACGCTTCTGCCCCGCGAGGGCAACCCTTATCCGCGCATGGTGGAGACTCCTTCGGGTATGCTGAATGCCGTGGGGCTGCAAAACAAGGGCGTGGATTATTTTATCGAGCATATCTATCCGCGTATCAAGGAGATAGATTCACACATGATAGTTAATGTGTCAGGTTCGCGTGTGGATGACTACGTTGAGACCGCCCGCCGCCTTGCCCCTCTTGATGGCGTGGCTGCCATCGAGGTCAATATCTCGTGTCCTAACGTGAAGGAAGGCGGTATGGCATTCGTTCCCACATGCGAGGGCGCTGCTGAAGTCACTGCTGCGGTACGCAAGGCATTCCCGCGTGAAATGATTGTGAAGCTGTCGCCTAATGTCACGAGCATCGCCGATATCGCCCGCGCTGTCGAAGCCGAGGGCGCCGACTCGGTTTCGCTCATCAACACTCTCATGGGTATGGCTATCGATACGGAGCGCCGCCGTCCTTATCTGTCGACCGTTACCGGCGGATTGTCGGGGGCTGCCGTGCGTCCCGTCGCTGTAAGAATGGTATGGCAGGTGAAAAAAGCGGTGAAAATTCCGGTGATAGGTCTGGGAGGTATCATGAACGGACGCGATGCCATTGAATTCATGCTTGCCGGCGCTACAGCGGTGCAGGTAGGTACAGCCAATTTTATCGATCCGGCAGTTACGGTTAAAATCGTTGACTATATCGATGACTGGTGCTCCCGCCACGGCGTTGCCGATATCAATGAAATCGTGGGGGAAATCTGATGATTAATGATTAATGATTCATGATTCATGATTCACGATTCATGATTAATGATTTTCAATGGAGAATTACGGCATGCGTCGTATTTCTCCATTTCCAACTACTAATCAGGATTTATTAGGGTAGCCTCAATCATTATTGATTAGTCAATAACATTCAATACAAAAAGCGTACCAGAGAAATCCAGCACGCTTTTTGTTGTCTTGGGCAGAATGTAGGTTATACTATACGTCAAATGCGTTCATACGTGATTGTGTACTGATGGTACTGAGCAAAAGTCTGTACTTTAGTCCAGTCAGGCATGCCTACAAAATTTGCTACTGCCTGACACATCAGTTTGAGGTCAGGATTTCCAGAATTGCTGTTAGTGGTGAATGTGATGACATCACCCTTTTTGATTTTGCCACAATATAGGTCTTGTTTTGCGACAAGTTTACATCTAAAAGCCATAATTGAGATGATTTTAAGTTAAACATTGAGTTGGTATGTATCTGAGATGCGTTCCCAAACACACATATTCTTTTCTTTGGTAAGTTGCGGATTGATTTTGAAGACACCTACGAAATTATAGGCTGGCAGTACACCATAAGCCATTTCTTTCATAAAGGTTATGCGCTTTTGGTTGGAATTGATCCACTGTGCTATATGTTTCGAGCGTTCTTCTTCGGAACGTTTGTTGTATTCATAAATGTAGCGTCCGTCTTTGGATAATTCATTGTGCCATGTTCGGTGATTGGGTTGCGGCCACCACACAATTTCATCTTTCTTATTAGGAACAGCAACTGAACTTACACGAAGATAGCCACGATGTTTTGGTTTGGTACCGAATACCGCTGCAATATCATCAATTGTGGTTAGCCAATCTTCGGAATTTACCGAGAAAAAGCCACGTGATTTGTAATATTCGGGTGTTGAGCGAGTAATTGAGTAGTCACAAGGAAGAAAGCGCTCCCCGAGAGCGGAAATACGTCTACGAATTTCTGCAACAACTTCATCAACCTGTTTATGGATTTCCTCTAAACTCCCCGATGCTTTGATTACGAATACATCAGCATTGGTCGCATCTGCCACTTCTTGATTACGGATAGCGTCCTTCGCTTTCTGTGTTTCTTCTTCGTGATACCCCTCGTTTACCTCTATTATCATGCCTACTTGTGGAAGATAGAGGTCCGCGAAAGCATACCCATCCTTACGTTTGACATATTGCTGGAGTACGAAACGCACACGCATATCGTCAAGTTTATGCCATATCCGATTAATGACATAGGATTCTGTTGCTTTGTTGGCTATTTTAGCCAACATGTTGGTGATTATTATTCTTTGAAAGTTCATATCTCTTTGGTTTATACCTACACACGAAAAAAGAGCGACAGCCAAAACTTTTTCCTCATTTGCTTTCGTAGGTTCTGGTAAACCTTTTGCCCAAATAAGTAAAAAGCAGTCTGCGCCCTTGTCGGGTACAAACCAACATTTTGACTTATTATTTGGGGCTTTGAAATTTACCAGATTTACGAAAGCCAAATAACTTGTCTAAAAGTTATGTTTGAAATATGTCTTGTTTCAGTCTTTCTGTTTCTTGCTTCAGCGGTTTTAAGTTTTACTATTCGCAAAATAAGCAAAAATTTCGGAAATATGCAAGAGCATATCGCAGAACTGCCTAAAAAATTGGATGTTGCCTCATCATAAAAATACCCACCCGAATTGTTCCGAGTGGGTATTGGGTATTATAGTAGGTATTTAGGATAGTTGAGTATAATCGGGCATAGGAGTTTTCGGTGGTATTTTAGCACCGGAATTATTCCTATTCCATGTTTTAATTAGATATTGCCAGTTACTCTCTCCGTCTTCATATTTCTTAAGGAAATCTATTAGAGCTTTTACTTCTCGAGAATTTAATTTATCGGTATATTTACCACCATGTGGGAAATATTCCGGTGTTAAAATTTTCACTGCAATTTCGACAGTAGAATTTTGAGGGTAGTTACCCGAATCTGAAATATGAAAATGTGGGATATTTCCACCATCATTCATCCAAATGTATATGTAGAGATTATTGAAACGACCAATCTTTGCCATTTCAAACAGCCTATCATCATTGGAATTATGTATGTCTAATGACTCAGCGAGCATATTATATAAAAGATATTCATCAAAATTCATTTTATCCATAATTTTATTATTTTAGTTTTTATGATAATTATACTACCCATTCTGCGATTTGTTACAAAATACACGCCTAAAAATATGTTAAAAATATCTTAGACCCATGCTTTCGCACTCTTTTCGATATTCTTTGTCTTGCTGTCGAGATATGAGTTGCTCCACAAAAGCAGGTTTCAAGCAGATTTGGTCTGCGGCTTGGGGCGTATATAGTTGAAGAAACTACGCTTCTGTCCCGCGAGGGTAACCCTTATCCGCGCATGGTGGAGACTCCTTCGGGTATGCTTAATGCCGTGGGGCTGCAAAACAAGGGCGTGGATTATTTTATCGAGCATATCTTTCCGCGTATCAAGGAGATAGATTCACGCATGATAGTTAATGTGTCGGGTTCGCGTGTGGATGACTACGTGGAGACCGCCCGCCGCCTTGCCCCTCTTGATGGCGTGGCTGCCATCGAGGTCAATATCTCGTGTCCTAACGTGAAGGAAGGCGGTATGGCATTCGTTCCCACATGCGAGGGCGCTGCTGAAGTCACTGCTGCGGTACGCAAGGCATTCCCGCGTGAAATGATTGTGAAGCTGTCGCCTAATGTCACGAGCATCGCCGATATCGCCCGCGCTGTCGAAGCCGAGGGCGCCGACTCGGTTTCGCTCATCAACACTCTCATGGGTATGGCTATCGATACGGAGCGCCGCCGTCCTTATCTGTCGACCGTTACCGGCGGATTGTCGGGGGCTGCCGTGCGTCCCGTCGCTGTAAGAATGGTATGGCAGGTGAAAAAAGCGGTGAAAATTCCGGTGATAGGTCTGGGAGGTATCATGAACGGACGCGATGCCATTGAATTCATGCTTGCCGGCGCTACAGCGGTGCAGGTAGGTACAGCCAATTTTATCGATCCGGCAGTTACGGTTAAAATCGTTGACTATATCGATGACTGGTGCTCCCGCCACGGCGTTGCCGATATCAATGAAATCGTGGGGGAAATCTGATGATTCATGATTCATGATTCATGATTAACGATTCATGATTAACGATTCATGATTAATGATTATCGATTAATGATTTTCAATGGAGAATTACGACGCATGCCGTAATTCTCCATTTTTAACTACTAATCAGGATTTTGCGCATAAATTGGTTGCTGCCAAAAGCCTTCTGAATTCTCGAGCGTTCCCTTTGCGAACGTCACAATGCGTCCTTCCCGGACTCGAGAGGGATATGTGTAGCTTTCCTCGCACTGAAGTACGAGGTTTTTGACAATATTGTGCCTCTGGCACAAACAGTTACCCCCCCCCTAAGATTAAGGATTAATCGTTAATCATGAATCATTAATCATTTAAAGGGTGAGCTGATAGATGATGCGGGTCTCGGTGGGAGTGAGGGGGTAGTAGCCGCCAATCACGCCACCTTTGTTTTTGTGCAGACGCTCCACGAGTTGATCAATATCAGGCTCAGTTATGCCTAATTCATCCATAGTCACGGGCATGCCGAGGCTCTTGAAAAACGTTTTGAGTTTCATCACGCCCTCCATGGCAGCCTTTTGGTCATCATCTTCTTTTACACCCCATATGCGGCGCGCGAGTTGGGCTCCTTTTTCGGGATGATTCTTGGCCATGAACGTCATCCACGCGGGGAATACAACCGCCAGCCCGGCACCGTGAGCCACATCATAAAGGGCACTGATTTCATGCTCCATAGCGTGAGAAGCCCAGTCCTCCTTGCGGCCTGTTCCACACACACCGTTGTGAGCCAGAGTTCCGCTCCACATTATATTGGCACGGGCGTCATAATCGGCAGGATCAGCCATCACCTTAGGCGCTTCCTCGATTATCGCCATAAGCACGCCTTCGGCCACACGGTCGGTAATCTCCACACAAGGAGTGTCGGAGAAATAGCGCTCGAAGATATGCGCCATCATGTCGACTATACCGCAAGCCGTCTGATAAGGCGGGAGAGTGAAAGTTAATTCAGGATTCATCAGCGCGAATTTCGGGCGCAGAGCCACCTCGGTGCGGATCGAGATTTTAACCTTGCCGTCGATTTTGGTGATGACGGAATTACCCGAGCCCTCGCTGCCGGCAGCAGGGATGGTGAGTATTACGCCGAGCGGCAGGGTCTCACCAATCACAGCCTTACCCTCGAAGAAATCCCAGAAGTCGCCATCGTAGGGCACGCCTGCGGCAATAGCCTTGGCCGTGTCAATCACACTGCCTCCGCCCACAGCAAGCAGAGCGTCAAGCCCCTCGGTACGCATCAGGTCGATACCCTCGCGCACCTTGTCGTCGGTGGGATTGGGTCGCACACCTCCAAGCTCTTTCCACTCCACGCCTGCCTCGGCAAGCGAAGCGCGCACCTTAGCGAGCAGACCCGAAGCCTCGGCCGAACGACCGCCGTAAACCATCAATACCTTGCGGCCGAGCATTGAGGTGGTAAGCGCGCCGGCCTGCATCTCCACGCCGCGTCCGAACACATATTTCGTCGGAGTCCAGAAAGTGAAATTTTCCATAATCTTATTGTATCACTAATTATTGTTTATTTTGAATCAGGTTGCATTTTTTCGCGGATAGCATCCGCTACGGCTGCATGGTCTTCGCACCCGATGAGAAACATTTTTCCGTCGCTGAGCGTCACAAGAAAACATTCGTCGGGCTTACCGTAAAAAGCGCGGTACCGTCCTATACGGTTATCCTTGAACCATCCCCACGATCCCAACCAATCGCGAGAGCCGAAAGGCGACTTCGCCGTGGCCGAAGGGATGAATTCCTTTACCTTTATAATCTTGTCAAAAGGGATATTCTTGCAGTTGAGAAGACTTTTCAGCTTGATTCCCCTGTCGGTAACGCTCACCGATACAGGCGCGAAGAAAAGCATGAGCACAAGCATGATGGCGAGAAGGCCACCGAGCAACCATATGTAAAACATGTCACCATGTCGCTGATACCTCGACCATGCGACGGCCGCCACTACAAGCACCGAAATCACAGGCACTGTAATACTCTTTACGGTATATCTAACTTTCTTTTTCATACAGCAAAAATAATAAAAATTTTCAAGGAACGGATTATTCCCTTAAAAGTAAATTATTCAGGATAATTGTAAAAAAAATGGCCGCTGCGTCGCGCAGAAGCCATCCGGGAAATTATAATCATCAATTCTAATTATCGGTATTTTCAAGTGTGCATGAATAGGGAGGTTATTCCCGCGGTGTTACCGAAAATCACCTTGTTTTTCGATGACGGGCTGAATGAAAAAATCAGGAGAGAGTTTTCATAGGGAGAGAACTGTTCCGTTTTCTTTATTTCCTCCCGCCCGGTAAAGATTTAGCAGGTACATTGAATAAAGACTGGAATATATTAATGGATATTGTAGCGCAAAGGTAGTGGATGCGCGGGTATTAAACAAGTGATTATGTGATATTTAACTATATATTACGGGCTTTTAAGGAATACTTGGTTAAAACTTTGAAAAAGATTATAATTTTAACGTGTAATTTCACATTTTATTCTTACTTTTGCGATATCGTACTTACAATCCCATATCAATCATACCAATGAAAAAAATTCTTTTATGTATCTGTGCCGTGGCTGCCGTAGCGGTGGTCATGGTATCCTGCTCGGGTAAGTCGGCCAAGGAGACCGCCGGGCAGAAAGATTCAACCTACACTACTGTGAATCACCCTGAATGGTCGCGAAATGCGGTGATTTATGAGGTTAATGTGCGCCAGTACAGCGACTCGGGTACCATCACGGCTTTTGACGAGCAGTTGCCGCGTCTGAAAGACCTCGGTGTCGACATTCTCTGGTTCATGCCCATCTATCCTATCAGCGAGAAAAACCGCAAGGGTGAGCTCGGCAGCTACTATGCCGTGAAGGATTACAAGGCATTCAATCCCGAGTTCGGTACTCTCGATCAGTTTAAGGCTACCGTAGCGAAAGCTCACGATCTGGGCATGAAAGTGATTCTTGACTGGGTGCCTAACCACTCGGGCTGCGATAATGCGTGGGTCGAGGAGCATCCTGACTGGTATGCCAAGGATTCACTCGGCAATATGTATGGCCCGTATGACTGGACCGACGTTTATAAATTCGACTACTCCAATCCCGAGATGCGTGCCGCTATGATAGATGCGTTCAAGTTCTGGCTCACCGAGGTGGGTGTGGACGGTTTCCGCTGCGACGTGGCTATGGAAGTGCCCGTTGATTTCTGGGATGAGGCACGTCCGCAGCTTCAAGCCGTGAAGCCCGAGCTCTTCATGCTTGCCGAGGCAAGTGTGCCCGCGCTTCAGAAAAACGGTTTTGACATGGGCTACAACTGGCCTATGAAAGACCTCTTCAGCGAAATCGCGGCTACCTCGGGTCAGTACACATTCAAGAATGAAAAAGGCGAGGTGCGCAGTTTCCCCGTGCGTCATGCCACCGACATAGATTCGCTTCTCGCTCAGCAGGCAGCCGCTTATCCCCGCGATACTTACCTGATGAATATGGTTACCAACCACGACCTCAATTCGTGGGAGGGTACTGAGTTTGATCGTCTCGGCAATCTTACCGATGCTTTCGCCGTGCTGTCCTACACCCTTCCCGGCATGCCGCTCATCTATACCGGACAGGAGACCGGCATGAACCGCGCGCTCGAGTTCTTCGTAAAGGATAAAGCACCCGAGTGGGAGCCCCGCAATGAATATTTTGAATTCTACAAGAATCTCAATAACCTCAAGCACACTCAGGAAGCCCTTCGCGCCGGAGAAGAGGGAGGTGAAATGGTGCGCTATCTCACCGAAAGCCCTGATCTGTACGTGTTCTCACGCGCTAAGAATGATTCAGAAGTATTCGTAATGGTAAATCTCGGCGCTGAGGAGCAGGCTGTAACTTTCGCCGATGCCGCTCCCGCTGTAGATGAAACAGTGGTAGACTTCTTCACCGGCGAAGCCGCTGCCATGCCCGCTTCACTGAAGCCCGGCGAATATCGCGTATTCGTAAAGAAATAATCAATATCGTTTCATAATCTCAGCCCTGCGGACGCGCTTTGGAAGGCCTCCGCAGGGCCTATTTTTATCCAATATTATTTCTGTAGTGGATAAAATGTAACTTTTTTATCCACTACAGTGGTTTTATTGGATACAGTTGGTTATATTTGCAATGTGA
This sequence comes from Duncaniella sp., assembly GCA_029060405.1. GTDB lineage: Bacteria > Bacteroidota > Bacteroidia > Bacteroidales > Muribaculaceae > Duncaniella. Next base: position 39,926 of record JAIDUB010000081.1, read on the forward strand.
TAATCTTTTTGATTGAAAATTATGAAAAATAGAGCAATATTGACGGCTATTTTACTTTCACTGCCTTTTGTGGCCAGTGCCAATATGATTTGGCCATCGCTCATTATTGTGCAGAAGTATTATGCTTGGTATGTGATTTTAGCTGCATTGATTATTGAGGTTGTGGCTGCTCATATATTTCTCAAGACAGATTGGCTGAAGTCAATATTAGTAATGGTTGTGGTAAATGTTATTTCAGCACTTGTCGGTTTGATTCTTATACCTGTGAGTGGCCTGCTAATAGAAGTGCTGATGACACCGTTTGCTCTGGGAACATTTAGTTTATTAAATTGGATCCTGGAATATTTGTGTGCTGTTTTGGTAAATACCTGTGTGGAAGGATTAATGCTGAAATGGATATTCAAATATCAGTTCAAGCCTAATTTCTGGTGGCTTTTTGTCGCTAATTTAATCAGTGTAATCATCAGCTTCGTTTTGATTTTCGTATAATGACAATCTTGATTTAATTTAGCCCTTCGGAGTCCATTATTGCCTTTGCAGGTCTGAGTTCTTATTTGCAGCACACACCCTGAGACAAAATTGCTTACTCGGATGTGATTGCCATGGATTATCACTTGCTTTATATTTGTGTTTGCGATAAAAAATTGCTAAATTTGCGGAGATTTTCAAGAACTTAATTTAACCTCTCTATATGAGCAATCGTTTTCCGGAATATTCAGGCCTGAATCTGGCCGAAGTGAATCGTGAAATCTTAGCGCAATGGGCGCAACGCAGCGTGTTTGACTCTACAATCACGGAGCGCAAGGGCGCGCCGTCGTTTGTATTCTTCGAGGGTCCGCCATCGGCCAACGGTCGTCCCGGTATACATCACGTCCTCGCCCGTACGATCAAGGATATTTTCTGCCGCTACAAGACCATGCAGGGCTTTCAGGTGAAGCGCAAGGCCGGCTGGGATACTCACGGATTACCTGTGGAGCTTGGCGTGGAGAAAAATCTCGGTATCACCAAGGAGGATATCGGCAAGAAGATTTCGGTAGACGAATACAATGCCGCATGTCGCGCCGAGGTGATGAAATATACCCGTGAATGGGAGGATCTGACCTCGAAAATGGGTTACTGGGTGGACATGACCGATCCGTATATCACTTACGACAACCGCTATATCGAGTCAGTGTGGTGGCTACTGGGCGAGCTTCACAAGAAGGGATTCCTTTACAAAGGCTATACCATCCAGCCCTATTCGCCCGCTGCCGGTACCGGCCTGAGCTCTCACGAACTTAACCAGCCCGGCTGCTACCGCGACGTGAAAGATACCACCTGTATAGCGCAGTTTAAGGTAGATACCACCGATTTCTCGCAGGAAAACGAGATACTCGATATATTCCGCTCGCTCGAGGCATCGTGGGGCACTCCCTATTTCCTCGCTTGGACCACTACTCCGTGGACACTTCCGTCGAATACGGCTCTTGCCATGGGCCCTTCGATAAAATACAACATCGTGCGCACCTACAATCCCTACAGCGGAAAGCCTATCGCTGTGGTGGTGGCCGATGCGCTCATGGGCTCGCTTTTCAATCCGAAAGCTAAGGATATCGCCCTTGCCGACTATAAGAAAGGCGACAAGCTGATACCTTATGAAGTAGTGGCTACACGCGAGGGAAGAGACTTCACGGGCATACATTACCACCAGCTCCTTCCGTGGGTCAATCCCGGTGAAGGTGCATTCCGCGTGATTCCCGGCGATTATGTGACCACCGAGGACGGTACGGGTATAGTACATATCGCAGGTACTTTCGGTGCCGACGACCAGCGTGTGTCGCGTCAGAACAACATCCCGCCGCTTCACCTCATAGACCGTGACGGCAATATCCGCCCGATGGTAGACCTTCAGGGTAAGTTCTACAAGCTCGACGAGCTCGATCCGAAATTCGTCGAGGAGATGGTGGATGTGGAAGCCTACAAGCCGTGGGAGGGCGCGTATGTGAAGAATGCCTACGACCCCGATGCAACCGACGAGACCGAGACGCTCGACGTGAAGATATGCATGGAGCTCAAGGCCACCGACAAGGTGTTCAAGATCGAGAAGCATGTGCACAATTATCCCCACTGCTGGCGTACCGACAAGCCCGTGCTTTATTACCCGCTCGACAGCTGGTTTATCCGCACCACCGCCGTGCGCGACCGCCTCATGGAGCTCAACGACACTATAAAGTGGAAACCCGCCGCAACGGGCTCAGGCCGATTCGGCAAGTGGCTCGAGAATCTTCAGGACTGGAATCTGTCGCGCAGCCGCTACTGGGGTACTCCTTTACCCATATGGCGCACCGAAGATGGCAGCGAGGAGCTTTGCATCACTTCGGTAGAGCAACTCTATAATGAGATGGACCGCGCCGTAGAGGCCGGCTTCATGGCCGAGAATCCTTACCGCAAGGCAGGATTCGTGCCCGGCGACTATTCGAAGGAAAATTATGAGAAAATCGACCTCCACCGTCCTTATGTCGACGATATATTCCTCGTATCACCTTCGGGCAAGAAGATGACAAGAGAGAAAGACCTGATCGACGTGTGGTTTGACAGCGGCTCGATGCCTTACGCGCAGATTCACTATCCCTTTGAAAACAAGGAGGCATTTGAAAACCGCGAGGTATATCCGGCCGACTTCATTGCCGAAGGTGTGGATCAGACACGCGGCTGGTTCTTCACCCTCCACGCCATAGCCGGAATGGTATTCGATACCAATTCATATAAGGCTGTGGTTTCCAACGGACTTGTGCTCGACAAGCATGGCAACAAGATGTCAAAGCGACTCGGCAATGCCGTGGATCCTTTCGGTCAGATCGAGACTTACGGTGCCGACCCCGTGCGCTGGTACATGATTTCCAACTCCTCACCGTGGGATAACCTGAAATATGACGAGAAAGGTGTGCAGGATACAGCCCGCAAGCTCTTCTCGACACTTTACAATACATATTCGTTCTTCGCTCTCTATGCCAACGTGGACGGTTTCGATCCCGATGCGCCTCAGGTACCGGTGGAGAAGCGTCCCGAAATCGACCGCTGGATACTCTCGCTTCTCAACACACTGGTGAAGAACGTCACCAACGATCTGGAGGATTACGAGCCCACCCGCGCGGCACGAGCCATAGGCGACTTCGTGGGCGACAATCTTTCCAACTGGTATGTGCGCCTCAACCGCAAGCGTTTCTGGGGTGGTGAGATGAACGAGGACAAGCTGGCCGCTTATCAGACACTCTATACATGTCTGCGCACGGTGGCTGTGCTCATGGCACCTTTCGCTCCCTTCTTCGCCGACCGTCTGTATCTCGACCTCACCGGAGCCGAGGGCGGATCATCGGTACATCTCGCCGCATATCCCAAGGCCGACGAGGCACTTATAGATCCCGCGCTTGAAAACCGCATGAAGCTCGCTCAGGACATCACCTCGATGGTGCTCGCCCTGCGCCGCAAGGTTAATATCAAGGTGCGTCAGCCGCTCACCGCTATCATGGTACCCGTCAACGACGACACCCGGCGCGCCGCTCTCGAAGCTATCAACGAGCTTGTTAAAAACGAGACAAACGTGAAGGAGATCAAGATCGTGGGCAACGAGGACGGTATTCTGGTCAAGACTGTCAAACCTGATTTCAAGAAACTCGGCCCGAAGCATGGCAAGAACATGAAAGCCGTGGCCGAGGCTATCAAGAATCTCGATTCTCACGCTATCGCCGCATTTGAACGCGACGGTAATATCACCATCGATGTCAACGGCACACCCGCCACCGTGGATCTCGCCGACGTGGAAATCATATCGGAGGATATTCCCGGATGGCTCGTGGCAAACGAAGGCGCTCTGACCGTGGCTCTCGACATCACCGTCACTCCCGAACTTCGCAACGAAGGTATCGCCCGTGAAATCGTGAACCGTATTCAGAACATCCGCAAGAGCCGCGACTATAATATCACTGACCGCGTAACACTCGTCTTTGCCCCCAACGAGGCAACTGACGGCGCCGTGCGCGAGTTTGGCGACTACATATCGCGTCAGGTACTCGCCCGCGACATCACGATCGAGCCAGTTGCTGCCGACGCTCCCGGAGCCGAGACACTGAATATCGACGATATCGATCTGACAGTGGCCGTAAACAAAGCTGATAAATAACCATATTTTTACTCACCTCTAAACCCTCTCCTCAATAGTAAGATATGAGCGAAAAGACACGTTATTCCGATGAGGAACTTCAGGAGTTCAAGGAGCTGATTCTTGAGAAGCTTGCTGTGGCTCAGAAAGAATATGATCTGCTGCGCGGAACCGTCAATAATACCGACGGCAACGACATAGCCGATACGTCTCCCACATTCAAGGTTCTGCAGGAGGGCGCGAATACTCTCTCGAAAGAGGAGGCCGGCCAGCTTGCCCAGCGCCAGATGAAATTTATCCAGCACCTGCAGAACGCTCTGATCCGTATCGAGAACAAGACCTACGGAATATGCTGCGAGACGGGTGAACTTATCCCCAAGGAGCGACTTCGCGCCGTGCCTCACGCCACCCGAAGTGTGGAAGCTAAAAATCAGCAGAAAAAGAAATGAAGTTTTCACGTGCAAAACTTGCCATCATCATCTTCACGGCCATCGTCGTAATCGACCAGGTCGTGAAGATTTGGATTAAGACACACTTTTATCTCGGCGAAGATGTGAGAGTGCTCCCGTGGTTTCACCTGCTCTTTATCGAGAACAACGGTATGGCATTCGGCATGGAGCTGGGCAGCAAGCTGTTTCTTACCCTTTTCAGAATAGCGCTTGTGGCGTGGCTCATATGGTATGTCGTGAAGATAAGCGATATACGCCACATCGCCACGGGATATTTCGTGAGTCTCGCTCTTATAATAGCGGGCGCTGCAGGAAATATTTTCGACTGCCTTTTCTACGGAGTGATATTTAATAATCCCTATCCTCCCGAAGTGGCCGTGATGTTTCCTGCCGGAGGAGGCTACGCGCCCCTGTTTTTCGGCCGGGTGGTGGATATGCTCTATTTCCCGTTGTTTACGTTCACATGGCCTTCATGGATTCCCGGAGTAGGGGGAAGCGAGTTCCTGTTTTTTCAGCCGGTGTTCAATATAGCCGATTCGGCGATATGTATAGGCGTGGGACTTCTCATATTCTTCTATTCAAAATATATCCTTACGCCGTCGGCTCTGCGCCGACGCGCCGAAGGAATCGATAATCCCCAATCTGAGAAATGAACCGTCTGCCGGCTTATCTCGCAATAGTTGTAGTCGCACTGCTCGCGGCGTGCGGCAAGACTCCTTCTTATGTAATCGCCCCTGATGATATGGCGCTGCTCATGGCCGACATTCACACCGGCGAGGCGGTGGCCGACAACTCGAGCGAATTCCGCTCCGACTCGCTGCGCCAGTTGCTGAAACAGTCGATACTTGCCAAGCACGGTGTATCGGGGGAGACATTTGATACGTCGCTTTACTGGTACGGTCAGCATGTCGATATTTACATGGAGGTCAATGAAAAAACTATCGAGATATTGCAGAACCGCCTTGCCGAAGCCGAGAAAATAGGCGCAACCGAGGCTACGGTGCGCCCGGCTTATACCGATGCCGATTCGGCAGTGGTGTGGAGTTCGCCCTCGGCACTGCGCTTCACGGCAACTTCGCCCATGTTTACGTCGACCTTCCAGCTGAGAAGCGACCGCGGGTGGGAGCGAGGCGACGCCTATACGCTTTCGCTCCGTCAGGTTAAGGCCGACGTGCCTGTGAGCGCCGTGATTGCCGTGAACTACGACGACGGGACTACCGAATATGTCGACGCCGTGTATAGTACCGACTCGGAGGGACTGCAGCAACTTACTCTGTATCTCGACTCGGCGCGCGTGGCACGTAATGTTTACGGCGCACTTTCGGTGCCCCGGATAGAAAGCGGAGCCACATATGTCGACTCGATTTCGCTGCTCCGTACGCGCACCCGCACCCGGGCGCAATATAATGCCGCATCGCAGCATAAAGTCAGGGCCAAGTGATGGCAAAGTCGGCCCGCAACATACTCTGCCGGGCTTTTGTGGCGCCCGGTGCTGTAATAGTCAACGCCGTGGTCAGTTATGAGACTGATACCATGAGGCTGCTGAAGGTGCACCCGTTTGAACAAGAAACGGCATCGACAAGCCATTTCGACGGAATTGTCGTAAATGGCCTGCCGATGAATGATGTAGAGATGACGGTGTCAGTTGCCGGATTCAGGGCGCGCCTTGAAGAGATTGCCGCGTCGCTGGAAAAAAGCGACAGGATTATTCTTGTTCCTCTTTCGTGACTCCGCCGTCGGTTTCAGCTTCGGCCTCACCTTTTTTATCGGCGCTTTCATAAGCTTCGACTATACGCTGCACGAGCGGATGGCGCACGATATCTTTCTTTCCGAACTCGATGCGGCCTATTCCGGGCACACCTTTGAGCACACGTAGCGCCTGAACGAGACCCGAGCCCACCGAGCGTGGCAGGTCGATCTGAGTCACGTCGCCCGTGATTATCATCTTGCCGTTCATACCCAGACGGGTGAGAAACATCTTGATCTGATGTGTGGTGGTGTTCTGAGCCTCGTCGAGCACTATTACGGCATCGTTGAGAGTGCGACCGCGCATGAAGGCGAGAGGCGCGATCTGAATCACTTTGGTATCAAGATATTCCTTTAGCTTAACAGCCGGAATCATGTCCTCGAGGGCATCGTAGAGCGGCTGAAGATACGGGTCTATTTTGTCTTTCATGTCGCCCGGGAGAAATCCCAGTTTCTCGCCGGCCTCCACGGCCGGACGCGAGAGTATTATTTTCTTGACCTCGCGGTTTTTCAGAGCCTTTACGGCGAGAGCTATCGCAATGTAGGTCTTGCCCGTTCCGGCGGGGCCGAGGGCAAAAGTAAGGTCATTGTCGCGAAACGACTTCACCATCTTGACCTGATTGGCGTTGCGGCCTGAGATGGGCTTGCCGTTGATGCCGTAGATAATCACATCGTCGAGCTTAGGCTCGTCGGGGGTCTTTCCTTTTACTATATCGAGGATCACATCCTCGGTGAGTTTGTTGAACTTCGAGCAATATTCCTCGAGTTCCTTGATTTTCTTTTCAAATTCGGCTGTCTCGGCGTCGTCGCCTATAACCTTGATCACCGAGCCACGCGCTGTCACGCGGAGTTTCGGGAAAAGGTTGCGTATAAGCTGCATATTGGAGTTGTTCACTCCGTAGAAGCTAACCGGGTCAACCGAGTCGATAATTACTATACGTTCTATCATTGTAAAAATTGATTCAAGAGTTTAAGCCTATGTCCATTTTGGTCCACAGGCATGAAGGTATCATGCTCCACAGAGCTGTGACGACGCGCCAGCGCCAGTCGACGGTAGCCACGCGCTTGCGCTTGAGTACGGCCGCCTCGATGAGTTTCGACGCATATTTCACGTCCATCTCCATGATGTAGTCGGTGGCTCCGTCGAGCAGGGGAGTGCGGATGAAGCCGGGGCGAATGTCGGTAAAAGCCACGTCTACGCCCTGCTTGCGCGAGAGCTGATCAAGCGCTTCGAGATAATTCTGCTGAAAGCGTTTCGATGCGCTGTAGGCCGCTGCCACGCCTATACCTTTCGTGCCCGCTACCGAAGTTATGGCGGCAATCTGTCCCGGAGTGGTCGCGTTGGGGCAGTCGCGGTAATAACGGTAGGCGGTTGCGATGATGCGGGCGAATCCCACCACATTGGTCTCGAGCATATTCATCTCCTTTCCCATATCGAGGGCGGTATTCTGAAATCCCACACCCGAAACGAGCAGCAGTATGTCCATGCCGCCGAGCCGCTTGATGAGGCCGAGCAGACGCTTGCCGGCATCGCGTGCGGTGACATCTATCACTTCGTAATCCACCATTTCAGGATTAAGGTCGCGAAGTTGCCTGAGCGGTGCTTCACTGCGGGCGGCGACACCCACTTTGAAGCCCATTTCGATAAAATCACGCGCTACGGTATTGCCAATGCCCGATGAAGCGCCCACTATGATGATGCGTCGGATATTTTCCATTATTCAGTTGAATCGGTTGATGAAGAATCGTTGTCATCAATATCAACCGCGACGGAGCGCTTTTTGTTTAGCGGCAGGGTGTAGGTTATCATCAGATTACCGGTAAGGCCGCTCGAGCGGGTGCCGTATCCGGGTATGTACATCGGTTTTCCGTAAGGGGATTTTGACTCATGTAGTATCCAATGGAAGCCTACGGCCCAACCGAGCGAGAGGTTGCTGACGATTTTCACATTCAGACCTATGAGCAACTCGGCATAGCCCGCAGTAGCGCTGCGGCGGGGGATGGAGAAGGATGTCGAGGTGTCCCAGTAACCGTTGTCGACCGTCACGTTGTTGATCGAATAGCGGTAGGGGGTGAAGCCGTAGCGCACGCCTGCGTAAAGCTGATAGGCTTCCGACGAATTATACAGGAAGTTATAGTTGGCACCTATCTTGAAATAGGGAGCCATGGGTGATTTGAAGGTGAAATTGGCGTTTGAAGGTGATATGTCGGCCATCCCTATGCCGGCTTCGAAGAAAGGAAAATAGCGGTTGTGGATCGACAGGGCTGCCCATGCGCCACCCAGTCCGTAGTGCTGGCCGAAAATGCGCAAGGCGGCATCCCACAGATTCAGGCCTACCTGCAATCCGTTGATGAGGGGATATATCATTTTGGTCGACGGGCGCATTGCCGCGGAGTCGATATATTCGCGCCCGGTGATGGTGTCGACGAGTATTGTATTGCCTTTGGCATCGAGTTGCTCCACCACTCCTGCCGGACGCACCGAGTCAGTTTTCTCGCGATAGGATGTGCCCGATGACGGGACCCCCACCGGAGTGATGCGACGCTGTGCAGCCGCCGGTGCCGCCATGAATATGACGGTCATGGCTATTAATATAATAATGTGGCCGAGACGGTTTTTCATCGGTTATCTCCTTTCTCCTGAGAATCGTCGCGCAGATATATGCGTATCGTCTCCACATCGTAGTTGGTGATGAGCGGATCAACAAGCTCCACGCGCTCTATCACGCGGGTGGTATATTCGAGATTGTCGATGTGGTAGCGGTACATCGCCCCGCAGTCTTCCGAGGCAAACCAAGGTGTGGCCGTGTATTCCATCGTGATCTCATCCACTGCCACCGCATCGGGGGCGGAAGCATCGCCGGCAGTGAACGAAAGCACATAGGTGGTCACATTATCGCGTGAGCGCAGCGGCATATATATCTGGCTCAGAGTCATGGCGGGAGTGTAGAGCAGCGAGTCGCCGGGAGCGCCGAGCCCCATCACCGAGAGCCCTGTGACCGAAACGGCCTTTTCGGTGGAGGCGGAGTAAAAGCCTGCCAGCGGCAACGAGTTACGGTTGCCGATGCATCCTGTAGCGTCACATGCGGTAAGCATCATGGCTGCCGCTGCGGCGGCTAAAAATATGCGAAATATTGTCAGAATTTTCCCCATCTGAGGATTTCGGTTAGGTTTTTACGTTTCTTGGGGGTGGGAGTGAGGTCATCGGCGGGATAGCCTAAAGGTATAATGGCGACAGGCTCAATGCCTTCAGGCATGTTGAACGCTTCAGCCACTGAAGCGGCATCGAAGTTGCATACCCAGCAAGTGGCGAGGCCGAGAGAGGTCGCGGCCAGACACAGGTGCTCGACCGCGATGGCTACGTCTACGTCGGTATGATCCTTGCCGTCGGCTGGACGATGCCAAGCCTCGGAGTGGATACCGCATGCCACTATGTAGACCGGCGCCGTCGCAAACCATTCGCGGGGATAGCTTGCAGCCACAGCCTGCCGCAGCCCGGGAGTATCGGCGACCGCGAATATCCACGGCTGACGGTTGCATGCCGAGGGCGCGAGGCGGGCGGCATCCACTATCGAGAGCAACAGCGAAGGCTCTACCTCATCGGGCTTATAGCTGCGGCATGAGAAGCGATCTTCGCTCAGTGAATAAAATCGCGGGTAGGTATCGAGTCGTGTCATCAGATTTCTTCCTTGATTTCGTATTTGTTGCGGTCAGTGGAGTTGCGCACCACGAGCTCGCCTATGAAACCGCTCAAAAACAGCTGTGTGCCGAGTATCATCATGGTGAGCGCGATATAGAAGTAGGGCGAGTCGGTGACGAGGATATAGGGCTGGCCCGAGTACATGTGGTAAAGCTTCATGGCTCCTACGGTGACGATGGCGATGAAACCTATGATGAACATAAGCGATCCGAGCAGACCGAAGAAGTGCATGGGCTTTGCTCCGAACTTGCCGGTGAACCAGAGCGTGGCAAGATCGAGATAACCGTTGACAAACCGGTCGAGGCCGAATTTCGTCGAGCCGTATTTGCGTGCCTGATGATGAACCACCTTCTCGCCTATGCGCGAGAATCCGGCGTTTTTGGCCAGATAGGGGATGTAGCGGTGCATGTCACCGTATACCTCAATGTGCTTCACAACCTCGTTACGGTAAGCCTTGAGGCCGCAGTTGAAGTCATGGAGATTCTTTATTCCCGACACGAGGCGGGCGGTGGCGTTGAAAAGCTTTGTGGGGATGGTCTTCGACAACGGATCATAGCGCTTCTGCTTCCAGCCCGACACGAGGTCGTAGCCATCGGCCGTGATCATACGGTAAAGCTCGGGTATCTCGTCGGGACTGTCCTGAAGGTCGGCGTCCATAGTGATCACCACGTCGCCCTGCGCGCGTGTAAAGCCGGTGTGAAGGGCGGGTGACTTACCGTAATTGCGGCGGAAGCGCACTCCCTTCATGGCGGGATTGCTTTGCGACAGCGAGGTTATAACATCCCACGAGCGGTCAGTGGAGCCGTCGTCGATAAACAGCACCTCATAGCTGAATCCGTTTTCATCCATCACTCGCTCAATCCACTGAGCGAGTTCGGGAAGCGATTCCTCTTCGTTGTATAATGGTATGATTACTGATATATCCATGATAAGAGAGTTATTTCGATCGTTTGCCTAAAAATGAGATTATACCGCTGAGCACCATCGAGAGCAGCGAACCTGATACTATGCCCATCAATATGAATTCTATCACCATGTCAATGGCGCGCGGCACCATTCCTGAGTCGAGAATCTGCCGGGCCATATCCTTCGACTGCCGGAGAAACTCGGTGGTGCTGTCGATTTTCAGCTCGGCCAGATATTCGAGCTGCGATGTGAAGAAGTCGGGGTTGATCCACCGGAGGTAAATGAACAGCATCGCGCAGGCGATAGTGCTTCCGCAGGCAAATATCACAAGCCCCTGCATCCACAGCATGGAGAAACTCGATGCGTTGCCGAGACGGGCGGCATAGCGCTTCATCATCATGAAAATCACCACGGGTACCCCCGCCATCATTATCAATGCCGGGAATCCCAGCAGCGGAAACTGTTGCGACAGCACCGTGGCATAGAAAAGCACGGTGAGATATATTCCGAAAATCAGGCCGTCCTCGGCTCCGCGACGGTAGGGTGACTGGATCATTGTGATGGTGATGATGAACTTGGTTTACGCACTCGCGCGCGTCGTGCGCGAATTAATGTGCAAAGTTACAAAAAATCCCCGGTTAAAGCAAGGGAAAATTTTGCCTCCGGTTTTTGGTTTCTGCCTCTCTCCTGATATAATGAGTATCAGAAAAATTCCATAACTTTGCGTCGGAAAGATCGCGACATCTCCATAATAATTTTGTGACATAAGTTTTAATCATACACTCTGAATATGAAACATCTGACAATCTTAATACTTTCATTGATCAGCCTGCTGCCCGTGGTCAGCGCCCGGACAATTCAAGGTGTTGTGCTTTCGGCAAGCGATTCCACCGCTGTAGTTGGGGCTGAATGCAGGCTTATGACCGATGGAAAACTTATAACCGGAACAACTGTAGGTGAGAGCGGCAATTTCTCGGTAGAGATCTCTGATAAATCGGTCCTTGAGCTCAATGTTTACATGGCGGGATTTTCATCTACCGACATAATTATTGAATCAGGCAGTAAAAATCTCAATCTCGGTACGATATATCTTGATAAAGGGGTATTTCTTGATGGGGTTACAGTAACGGGCAATTCGGTAACATACTCTAAAGGGCGAATGATTATCTATCCTTCTGATGCGGTTGTAAAAGCTTCGGCAACCACAATAAGCTTGTTTCAGAAATTGCCTCTTGCCGGTCTGCAGGCCAATCCTATAACCCGGAGCATATCGGTCGACGGAGGCTCGCCAGTAATTCTCATAAACGGAGTGCCTTCGTCGATCGACGATGTTAATGCGCTGCAATCTAAAGATATTGAGAAAATCGAGTTTTCAAGATTCACGCCTGCCCGGTATGCTGATTCCGGCAACTCCGGCTTTATCAATATCACATTGAAAAAGCGGAATGACGGTGGCCAAATATATGCATGGGGACGTAGTGCTGTGACGACCGCTTTCGTCGACGCCAATATCAGGGCTTCATATCATCAAGGAGCTTCGCAGATTTCCTTGCAATATCTCCCGTCGTGGAGAAATTATCAGCAAGTATATGATAATACCATCGAAAGTTATATAGGCGAAGATTTTCGGGTAAATCTTGAAGAGCATGACCGAAATCCCTTTAATTATCATTATCATCAGTTGAAGCTGAAATATGATTATAGTCCGAGTGTAAAGACGTTGTTTTCCGCTACGTTCAGTGCTACGCCTACGTGTAACAAAAGCCGCTCTATAGCCTATACGATCGACTCGGAGCTTGGCGTATACGAACACAATAACTTGACAACAAGCAAAGACTTTACTCCGTCGCTTGATTTATTCTGGCGACAGGACTTTAATGAAAAGAATACTTTGGAGGTGGAAGTTGTAGGTACATTGAGTTCAAGTGATTATCGTCGCGACAATAATTATATTTTCTCAGATCAAAGCGATGATTCATATATTATGAATGTCGACAGTCGCCGCCGCTCACTGATTTCTGAGGTGAGCTATATTCACACATTCAGTGAAAAGACTTCTCTTTCAGCAGGACTCCAAAATACTGTATCACATAGCACAAACAGATACCTGACCTCGGATGATAAACCCGTACTAACTGAAAATAATAATTACGCCTATGTCCGTCTGGGGCAGAGGGTAGGTAAGTGCTATATAGCTTTGTCGACAGGGGCAAAGATGTTCTGGATAAAAAATGACCTGAACAAACGCAATTTTATTAGAAACCTTTCGAGCGCGCAGTTGTCGTGGAATATCAGCAATAGCTGGAGCCTGCAGGGGTCGTTCCGATATTCACCGTCAATCCCGTCGCTTACAGCACTCACTGATTATCCACAGCAAACCACCCCTTATCTAATCTCAAATGGTAATCCGGAATTGAAGGTAGCCGATAATTTTTTATACATCATAGGAGTGGATTACACTTATAAAAAGTTCACAGCTTCTTTCCAATCGGCGTATTCCGATGTCGATAACAGCGTAATCAGCGACGTGTCTTATCTGGGGAACGGATTGTTTCTGTCGCAGTCGGTCAACGCGAAATACCGCCGCGCTTTTCAGAATGATCTTACCTTGAGTCTGAGCGATATTCATGGATTCGGAGCAAATCTATACATGAGTCTCACTCATTATCAATCGGCAGGCGTAAATTGGAGTCATAAGCTTACCTCTTTTGATGGAAGCATTACGCTCTGGTGGAATAAAGGCCCATACACAATTTCATATTGGCGAAAATTGCCCGGCAAATACCTCTCAGGTAATTATGTAGGTAAAGATGAAAATGGAGATGCACTGCAGCTGGAGTGGCAGCCGAATAAACATTGGACGATCGGTGCATCATGGATGTATATGTTTGACAGGAAGGGCACGCGCTATCCGGCGTGGGATTATTCAGCTGTAAATCCCTCGTATCGCGAGCGCTATATAAAAGATAACGGTAATATGGTGGTCATCTCAGTGAGCTATTCAGCTGATTTTGGATCAATATTCCGCACCGCCCGCCGCAATCTGAATAATACCGACAATGGTTCCTCTCTGCTAAAATTATAATTATCTGTGTAAATACGCGCATTACTTGGAGGATTTGTGTTCTTTAAATTTTGAAATTGGCGGGAAATTTCGTATCTTTGCCCGCTGAAAAAATAACAGGGCCGTCCGTATGGCCCGACAAACTTAATCGAAAATATACCAATGATTAAAATCACTTTCCCTGACGGCAGTGTGCGCGAATATGAAAAAGGCGTCACTCCGTTGCAGATAGCCGAAAGTCTCAGCGCTCAGCTCGCCCGCGACGTACTTGCCGCATCGGTCAACTCTCAGGAGTGGGACGTAAGCCGTCCTATCGAGGAGGATGCCGAGGTGCGCCTCTACAAGTGGGACGATCCCGAGGGCAAGCACGCCTTCTGGCACTCGAGCGCCCACCTTCTCGCCGAGGCTCTTCAGGAGCTTTTCCCCGGCGTGAAATTCGGTATCGGTCCGGCAATCGAGAATGGTTTCTACTATGATATCGACCCGGGCGAACACTCGATCACCGCGGCCGACTTCCCCCGCATCGAGAAGAAGATGCTTGAACTGGCCCAGAAGAAAAATGCCATCGTGCGCGAGGATATCTCCAAGGCCGATGCCATGAAGCTCTTCGGCGACCGTGGCGAGGAATATAAATGTGAACTTATCTCGGAACTCGAGGACGGACATATCACCACATATACTCAGGGTGCGTTTACCGACCTCTGCCGTGGCCCTCATATCGCCAATACCGCTCCCATCAAGGCTGTGAAAATCACTTCGCTGGCCGGCGCGTTCTGGCGCGGCGACGAGAAGAGAAAGCAGCTCGTGCGCGTCTACGGTATCACTTTTCCCAAGAAGAAGATGCTCGACGAGTATCTGGCGCTTCTCGAGGAAGCCAAGAAGCGTGACCACCGCAAACTGGGTAAGGAAATGGAGCTCTTCGCATTCTCGCAGAATGTAGGTGCCGGTCTGCCTCTGTGGCTTCCGAAAGGCACGGCGCTCCGTGACCGTCTGGAACAGTTCCTCCGCAAGATTCAGAAGCAGTATGGTTACCAGCAGGTGATCACTCCCCATATCGGTAACAAGAATCTTTATGTCACCTCGGGCCACTATGCCAAGTATGGCAAGGATTCTTTCCAGCCCATCCACACCCCCGAGGAAGGCGAGGAGTATCTGCTCAAACCCATGAACTGTCCTCACCACTGCGAGATATTCCGCGCCCTGCCCCGCAGCTACCGCGATCTGCCCCTGCGCCTTGCCGAGTTCGGCACGGTATACCGCTACGAGCAGTCGGGTGAGCTCCACGGCCTGACCCGTGTGCGCGGTTTCACGCAGGACGACGCTCACATATACTGCGCTCCCGATCAGATCAAGGGTGAGTTCCTGAAGGTGATGGATATTATCTTCTACATCTTCAAGGCTCTGAAATTTGAAAACTTCGAGGCTCAGATTTCACTCCGCGATCCCGCCCATAAGGAAAAATACATAGGCAGCGACGAAAACTGGCATCTCGCCGAGCAGGCCATCATAGAGGCCTGCGAGGAAAAGGGACTTAAAGCACGCACCGAACTGGGTGAAGCTGCATTCTACGGTCCCAAGCTCGACTTTATGGTCAAGGATGCACTCGGCCGCCGCTGGCAGCTCGGAACTATTCAGGTTGACTACAACCTGCCCGAGCGCTTCGAGCTCGAATATACCGGCAGCGACAATGCCAAGCATCGTCCCGTGATGATTCACCGCGCGCCTTTCGGCTCCATGGAACGTTTCGTGGCAGTGCTTCTGGAGCATACCGCCGGCCGCTTCCCCCTGTGGCTCGCCCCCGATCAGGTGGCAGTGCTTCCCATCTCGGAGAAGTTCAACGACTATGCCGCACATGTAGCCGCCGAACTCGCGAAGAGCGATATCCGTGCCGTGGTCGATGACCGAAACGAGAAAATCGGAAAGAAAATCCGCGACAACGAGCTGAAAAGAATCCCCTATATGCTCATCGTGGGTGAAAAAGAAGCAGAAAATGGTGAAGTTTCTGTAAGAAAACAGGGCGAAGGTGATAAAGGTTCGATGAAAATTACTACCTTTGCAGACGAATTGGCCAGCGAAGTCAATCAAATGATTAATCAATAACCCCTCTGAATGGAGAAAAAACCTTACATGCCTCCGAGGCCCCGTCCCGCAGCAGCCGGTAATAATAACGGTGGCCAGCGCCGCGGAAACAATCCCGGCCGTCCTAACGACAAGGACCCCTACGCTATCAACGATCAGATACGCGCCCGTGAGGTGCGTCTGGTAGGCGATAATGTGGAGACAGGTATCTACACCATCCAGCAGGCTCGTGCCATCGCCGAGGAGCAGGGTCTTGACCTGATAGAGATATCGCCCAACGCCGCTCCCCCCGTGTGCAAGATCCTTGATTATCAGAAATTCCTCTACCAGCAGAAAAAGCGCGCCAAGGAGCAGAAAGCCAAGGCGACCAAGGTGGTGGTGAAGGAAATCAGATTCGGACCGCAGACCGACGATCATGACTATAACTTCAAGCTCAAGCATGCCATAGGCTTCCTTCAGGAAGGCGCGAAGGTGAAAGCTTACGTGTTTTTCAAAGGCCGCTCGATTCTGTTCAAGGAGCAGGGCGAGGTGCTTCTCCTCCGTTTCGCCAACGATCTCGAGGAGTATGGCAAGGTCGACCAGATGCCGGTGCTCGAAGGAAAGCGCATGATCATCATGCTCAGCCCCAAGAAAAAATAACGAAATCCCGCTTCACGAGTTGACGCAGGAAATCAATATAACTCGAATTAAAATCTTAAAAAACTAAACAATGCCCAAGATTAAGACTAACTCCGGTGCCAAAAAGAGGTTCGCCCTTACCGGATCAGGAAAGATTAAGAGAAAACATGCCTACAAGAGCCACATCCTTACCAAAAAGACCAAGAAGCAGAAGCGCAATCTTACCCATTTCGCTCTCGTTTCCGGTTCAAACGAGAAGGCCGTAAAGGAACTCCTCGCCATGAAGTAAGCCCGAGGCTTAAAAGCATATTTTTCCCGGATTAATTCGTGATTTATAATTTCATTTTTTAACCGAATGGTCAGCACCCAAGTGCAAAAGCCGCTGACATTCACAAATCATTACTTCAATGCCAAGATCAGTAAATCATGTAGCTTCAAGAGCTCGCCGCAAGAAAATCCTTAAACTCACCCGTGGTTACTTCGGTTGTCGCCGCAATGTGTGGACCGTAGCCAAGAATACATGGGAAAAGGGTCTCACTTACGCCTACCGTGACCGCAAGGACAAAAAGCACAATTTCCGTGCTCTCTGGATTCAGCGTATCAATGCGGCTGCCCGTCTTGAGGACCTTTCTTATTCCAAGCTCATGGGTCTCATCCACAAGGCCGGTATCGAGATCAACCGTAAGGTGCTCGCCGACCTCGCCCTCAACAATCCCGCCGCTTTCAAGGCTATCGTTGACAAGGTGAAGGCCTGATCGCTTGATTTTTTACAATTTGATTTGAATTACAGGTTTCACTGCCCGAGATTGCAGTGAAACCTTTTCTCTTTTATATGATTCCCAAAGCAATTTTGCCGCTCGCCCTTATGTTGCCGCCGGCTATGTTTCCGGCGGAATTACCCACGCAGTTCAACGGACTCGGCGGTGCCGCTCTCAGGGCTGCCGTCGCCGATGAATATGCCCCGTCATTACAGGTCAGTGAGGTGATTGACATGAGGGGTGGATGCGATATCACGAAGTATTTCGATCCGTTTGGCGGTGGGGTGGTCGACGCTACCGGATGGCATTACGGCATGATAGTTCCGGATGCGTGGATGGATGAGAAATCTCCCGTAGATATGTACAATCTGCTGATGATCAGCGATGAGACGGCTGCCGCACGAAAAGATTATCCTTTAGGGACGGTTGAAAATCCGGTGTATGACAACAGGATATGGCGCGCGGGCACAACAGCAGTTGCCGGCTTGCCTATAGGATTTTACGAGCCTCCGGTGGATTATCGTGGTGATTTCGCACGTGTGTTTTTCTATTATGTGACTGTGCACTCGCCGTTAAGTCTTGCTCCGCGAGGATATACGATGCTCGACGGCACGGTTTATCCTGCTTTCACGCCCTATGGCATGGCTGTGCTTATGGATTATCATAGAAGTGACCCTGTGAGTGAAGATGAGATGCGCCGCGTGGACATGATCGCATCCGTACAAGGCAACCGTAATCCATTCGTTGATTATCCCGTGCTTGCCGAGTATCTGTGGGGCGACAGGATGGATAAGTCAGTGGAGATTCCGGGTGAGGCGGTGCCTCTGCGGAGTACCTACAGAATTAGCGATGAACGCATAGACCTCGTAAGCAGCTATGTACCTGCCGACGCCGCGTGGACTGTCGACGGAAAAAGTATGAATGCTGCCTTTATTGTACCTGCGCGACTTGGTAAGGGAAAGCATCAGCTTCGTTATACGTCGCCCTCGGGAGCGGCTGGAATGCTCACCATTAATATCGTGGAATGATGAAAAGATACCTCTATATATTGCTGATGTGCGTGGCGATGACGGCGTGTGACCGCTCTGTCACCGATTCCGGCGGAGGGGGCACTGACGTGTCGCCATCGGGCGCGGGCGCGGGTGTGAGACCCGGAGTGGGAAATCCGGCCGACGAGAATGTGATGCTGGGCGATAATGTGCCCCGTTACATCAGTCATGACCTCGCTATGCGTGGCGATGAACCCGGAATACTGGTGTCGCGCGACAGCGCGGGCAACTATTCATTTGTGAATCTCGACAGCCGCGAAAAAGTCGATATTATAGTCGGCGCGGGATTCTCCGATATCAGAATAGTGGAGTGCGGAAAAGAAATTCGCCCCGACGTCAGCTCTGTGATAGGCGACGACGGGGCGACGATATGGATTCGGGCAGATATCGCGGAAGGTGGTATCGCGGTAGTGCTTCCTTATTTCTGATTCAGTTCCTGACGTAGAAATTCGGCGGTAGGCGAGTCGGTGGCTGCAACCTCTTCGGGAGTGCCGACGGCAATGATCGAGCCTCCGTTTTTTCCGCCGCCCGGTCCCATATCCACCACTAAGTCAGCGCTTTTTATCACGTCAAGATTATGCTCGATGACCACCACGGTATTTCCCTTGTCGACAAGACGCCGGAGCACGTTGAGAAGCACGCTGATGTCCTCGAAATGAAGTCCGGTAGTGGGCTCGTCGAGTATGAACAGAGTGCGCCCCGTGTCACGCTTCGACAGTTCGGTGGCGAGTTTCACACGCTGGTTTTCACCGCCTGAAAGAGTAGAGGACGGCTGCCCGAGCTTGATGTAACCGAGGCCTATTTCCTGCAAAACCTTGATTTTATTGATAATCGAGGGTATTCCGGCAAAAAATTCCACAGCCTGATTGATGGTCATGTCGAGAACGTCGGCGATAGACTTGCCCTTGAATCTTACTTCGAGAGTCTCGCGGTTATAACGCTTGCCGCCGCAAGTCTCGCATGTCACAAGCACATCGGGGAGGAAATTCATCTCGATGGTCTTATAGCCGTTACCGTTGCAGGTCTCGCAGCGACCGCCGGCGATGTTAAACGAGAATCGTCCCGGACGGTAGCCGCGTATCTTGGCCTCCGAAAGATTGGCAAAGAGGTCGCGTATGGCTGTAAACACTCCTGTATATGTAGCCGGATTGGAACGTGGCGACTTGCCGAGCGGCGACTGGTCAACGGTGACTACCTTGTCGATATTTTCAAGCCCCTCGATGGCAGTGTAGGGGAGCGGCGCATTGCTGCTCCGGTAGAACTTCTGGCTCAGAATGGGCTGAAGCGTGGCGTTGATGAGTGATGACTTGCCGCTGCCTGATACTCCGGCCACGCACACGAATGTGCCGAGCGGGAGATCGAGAGTGACGTCACGCAGATTGTTGCCCGATGCTCCGCGGAGTATAAGATGCTTGCCGTTTCCTTCGCGGCG
The DNA here is from genome assembly GCA_029060405.1 of Duncaniella sp. Taxonomy (GTDB): domain Bacteria; phylum Bacteroidota; class Bacteroidia; order Bacteroidales; family Muribaculaceae; genus Duncaniella. The sequence goes on from JAIDUB010000081.1 coordinate 59,865, forward strand.
TTTCTCAGGAACGGCGAGCGCGCGCTTGCCGTTGAGATAGCTTGCCGTGAGGGTGTCGGACTTGAGCATTTTATCGGGAGTGCCGGCAAATACGACCTCGCCCCCTTTGCGACCGGCCTTGGGTCCGATATCGACCACATAGTCAGCCTCAAGCATCATATCCTTGTCGTGTTCCACCACGATGATGGAGTTGCGGGCGTCGCGCAGGCGCTTCAGGGAGTTGATGAGGCGCAGATTGTCGCGCTGATGAAGCCCTATCGAAGGCTCGTCGAGAATATACATCACGTTGACGAGCTGACTGCCGAGCTGCGTGGCAAGGCGAATGCGCTGGCTTTCACCGCCCGAAAGGGTTGCGGAGCCGCGCGACAGCTGGAGGTAATCCAGCCCGACGTCGACGAGGAAACTGAGCCGGGAGCGAATTTCCTTCATGATTTCTCGGGCTATGATGAGTTGCGTGGGCGACAGCCGGCTTTCAACCGTCTTTGACCATTCATAGAGTTCGCCTATATCCATGCGGCACAGGTCGGCTATGGTCTTGCCGTCGACGTAATAATGCAGCGCTTCCCTGTTGAGGCGGTCACCGTGGCACTCCGGGCACACGGCGCGCGTGAAGAATCCCTCACTCCACTTCTTGGCGGCGGCCGATGAATCTTCGTCGCGGTTCATCTCTATATACTTCACGAGCCCTTCGTAGAGCTGAAAGTAATTGTAGGTGGCAAGAGTGGAGTTTTCGATTGACAGTCGTTCGTTAGTGCCGTTGAGTATATCGTTGAGAGCCTCCTCGCTCAGCTTGGAAATGGGAGTCTTGAGGGTGAAGCCGTATTTCTTGCATATCGCGTCGATCTGCCAGAAAATCATCGAGTCGCGAAATTTGCCCAGCGGTGTGATGCCGCCCTGATATATCGATAGGGCGGGATTGGGGATGATCTTGTCGCGGTCGATGAGATTTACCGTGCCAAGTCCCTTGCATACCGGGCAAGCGCCCAGCGGAGAGTTGAATGAAAAATTATGCGGCGCGGGGTCACGGTATGACAGTCCGCTTTCGGGGTCCATAAGTGTCTGGGAGAAATGGCTGACAGAGTCGGTGTCGACGTCGTAGATCATCAGCTGCTTGTCGCCCTGCCTGAGGGCATCGGCCACTGTTGAGTCAAGGCGTGTCAAGTCCTTGTCCGACACTTTCAGTCGGTCGACGACAAGTTCGATGTCGTGATTTTTGTATCGGTCGACCTTCATAGCTGGGACAATGGTCCGAATCTCTCCGTCGACCCTGACGTTGAGAAATCCTTTTTTGCGCAGCGATTCAAAGAGGTCCTTGTAGTGTCCCTTGCGGTTTTTTACAAGCGGGGCGAGAATATAAACCTTATGACCGGCAAACCGCTCCATGATCAGGTTGACGATCTGCTCGCGCGAATATTTCACCATAGGTTTGCCGGTGATATAGCTCACGGCGGTGCCTATGCGGGCGTAGAGCAGGCGCAGGAAGTCGTAGACCTCGGTGGTGGTGCCGATGGTGCTTCGCGGATTGCGGTTGGTGGTTTTCTGTTCGATGGCGATGACCGGACTCAATCCCGAAATTTTGTCCACATCGGGACGCTCGAGATTGCCTATCATATTTCGCGCGTAGGATGAGAAAGTCTCTATGTAGCGGCGCTGTCCCTCGGCAAAAATCGTGTCGAAGGCGAGCGAAGATTTGCCGCTTCCGCTCAGGCCCGTTATGACGGTAAGTGTATTGTGTGGAATATCTACGTCGATATTCTTGAGATTGTGCACGCGGGCACCGAGCACACTCAATTTATCATTGGTTGCGATGCTGTTCATTTATGTCTTTCATCAATGGAGGCAGGGACGATCAGTCGACAGTCCAAGCCGGGTTGTAGACGGTAGTTTTCTGTTTCTTGCGGGATAGCGAATTGGCGGTAGGGATGCGCACTTTGTAGGTTTTGCCTGTCTTGTTGGGTAGGCTCTTGGCGCGAATCCATTGATTGTGCTCTCGCAGGGTAAGGTAGTCGATACCCTGTTCCTTTGCCCATGACGCCCAGTCGTCGACGGGATAGTTGACGGTAACGGTGCGGTATTCCACGGGCTGATAAAGCTGCGACTTGTAGAGATTGAAGCCGTAGGCCCGGGGATTTTCCATGATGAGTTTCGTGGCCATGATGCGGAAGATATACCGCATTGTCTCGTCGGCGAGATAGAGATTGAACGCCGATTTCTGCTGCTGCTTCTCGAGTTCCGACGATATGCGTCCCATGCCGCCGTTGTAGCTTGCGGCCACTGATTCCCAGTTGCCGTATTTTTCATAAGCCTTGCGGAAGTAGCGGCAAGCGGCTTCGGTAGCTTTCTCGGTGTTGTAGCGCTCGTCGACATACTCGTTTATCTCCAGCCCGTATTGCTTGCCTGTCTCGGGAATGAACTGCCACAGCCCGGCTGCTTTAGCCGCCGAGTAGGCGCGTGGATTCAAAGTGCTTTCCACGCAAGCTAGATAAAGCAGGTCGGCCGGAATGCCGTTGCGTTTCAATATAGGGGCAAGCTCGGGAAAAAGCTTGTTGGCGCGCTTGATGGTGAGGAGTGTGTTGGTGTGGGAATACGACATGCCGGTAAGCTCGCGGTCAAGGCGCTCGGCCATAAGGGTATTGTCGAGATCAACTGCCTTTCCGCAGAAGGTCATTTCCACGGGCGTGTAGGGCGAAACAACGGTGGAAAACACCGCTGATGCGTCGCGCGCTTCGGCTGCACAGGCAGCGGTCGCTATGGCGGCTGCAAGAATTGTCTTATATAATATATTCATAATGGTTATCGGTAATTAACAATATTGATATCGCCCGAGAGATTATATTTCTTATCATCGGCTCCACGGGCTTTGATTACGTAATAATATACTCCGGCAGGGACGAGTTTGCCGTTATACCGTCCGTCCCAGCCTTGCGACGGATCGGTAAATGATGCCATCTTCACTCCGAGGCGGTTGAAAATATGACATTCAAATTCCACTATGGAGCTGTAGCTCACTTTCCACTCGTCGTTGACACCTTCGCTTGCTCCGGGTGAGAAGGCGTTGGGGCACAGGAGTGATGACTGGCCTATGGAAATAGTGTAGACGGTACCTGTATAGTCACATGTACCGGCATCGTTGGCACACACGAAGCGTACATAGGTATTGCCCTGCTCGCGAAATGTGTAGGTGGTCACGGGTTCGGATATGCGCAGCTGTATATCGTCAAAGTCGGGGTAGGTGGAAAATTGCCATTCGGTAAACACGGCGGCATCGGTAACGGCGGCGTAAAACTCCACCTCGGCAGGAGCTGAGCCTCCGAGTCCGTCGTTGCCCGCACCTGTCTCGTTGGAATTATCGCGCGATTGCTGGGTGGCTGACGTGTAGGCTTCGACGGCCGACGGCTGCATGGTGACGGAAGCCACGCTCTCGGCCATGCCCCACTGCGATAGAAACCTGTCGCCTTCAATCACGAACTCGGTAGCGCAGAGCGGTGCCGGCGCATGGATTACCGGCGAGAGATGGGAGAAATTTACGTCGGCCTGATCCACGCGGTAGGTTTTCGACGAATCGTCGAGGGTCATGGTGGCATAGCTGAGAGTTATGCCACGGTCGAGCTCTACGGAGCGGCCGTTGATGGTATAGTAGTTTATGGCAGCCGCCTGCCCTGTAATATCGAGGGAAACCTGACCGCAATCCTGCTCGGCGCTCGGCGCTATTGAAGTCACTTCGTAGGGATGCTGCGAATAGTCGATTATGTAAAAATAGTAACGCTGATCCCCGTCCTCGATTATATAACCGCGGTCACCGGCGGGAAGGGTGAGCGAAGTGGACTCACCCGAGCGCACCAGTCCATCGACGGGCTCGGCAAAGCCGCCTCCGAGAGAGCCGTATTGCTGCCACACGGCTGAGCTGTTGCCCGAGGGCGACGTGTACGTAACCGTCACTCCGGCGGCGTCGTAGAGCACATACACAGCATCGAGACCTGTAGTGGCGGCCGGAGTCTCAGTGATGACACTGTGACTGTAGCCGGTAAATGAAATCTCGGCCATAGCCTGCGGAGCAGCAGCCACAGCGAGTAATGCGATTGAAAATATCAGGCGGTTCATGAAAATCCGTAGTGAAAAGTCTTAATTTACAAAGATACGAAATTTTCCCGTGAATGCCATACCGGTTAAGAAAAATTCACTTATCGCTGCGGATGCTCGGATAGAATTTGTAATTTCGGGGAATTTGGCGTAAATTTGCCGATATATTTAATAATCATCGAAAATTAAAGAAATCATGCTTAAGACTATCCTCTCTATATCGGGCCGTCCCGGTCTGTTCAAGCTCGTTAACCGCGGTAACAACATGCTCATCGTTGAGTCGCTTGCCGACGGCAAGCGTGTGCCCGCCTATACCCGCGACAAGGTTATCTCGCTCGGCGAAATCACCATGTATACCATGGACGGTGATACCCCCCTCGCTGACGTGCTTGAGAGCCTCAAGACCGTGGCCGAGGGCAAGACTGTGGATGTGAAGGCTTTAGGAAAGGATGCCGACATCCGCGAGTTTTTCGGCAAGGTGCTCCCCGACTATGACCGCGAGCGCGTGTATACCTCTGATATAAAGAAGCTTATTTCATGGTATAACATTCTCGTCAATGCAGGCATGACTGACTTCAAGGAAGCTGAGGAAACTGCCGACGAGACTGCCGGAACTGAGGAATAAATCGCATGGCAACAGCCCGAAGATTCGCCGCATCTGACCGCGTGACCGACTTGGTGATGGAGGATTACAACATCCTCCCGGTGCTGAGCCGGTTTTCGCTCCCGTTGGGGTTTGACAACAAGACCATAGGTCAGCTTTGTGCCGAGGCAGGAATTGATGCCGACGCATTTCTGCTTATCATCAACTTTCTGGTCTCGGGTCAGATCGACCGGCTGCCTGACGGTATGTCGCCTATGGTTATAGTCGACTTTCTTCGTAACAGCCACGATTATTTCATCACCTACAAGTTCCCCCACATCCGCGCCAACCTTCTGGCTGCGCTCGATGAATCGCATTCCGATATAAATCCCATCATCGTGAAGTTTTACGATGACTATATCTCGCAGGTCAGGAAGCATTTCGCCTATGAGGAGGATACGGTTTTCCCCTATATCGAGGCACTGACATCGGGGAAGTCGTCGGAATACAATATCGACATTTTCCGCCGTCATCACGATGAGGTGGGCGACAGGCTCGCCGAGCTGAAAAATATCATATTGCGCTACTATACCACGTCGATGCCTTATAGGATGTATGACGCGCTTGTCGACATATTCAACTGCGAGGAGGATCTCGAGTCGCACGCCGATATCGAAAACCATATCCTGATACCGCTCATCGCATCGATGGAGCAACGCAATTCAGCCGATTCCCACTTATAAAAAATGAAGACACCTGTAATCGTCACTCTCTCATCGTCGCCTGTCGTAGCCGAAGGTCTTGCCTCCGTGATACGTGCGGCCTCGACGATTCCGGGAGCGACGGTGATAGAGACCGATGAGGAAAATGCGGTCAAGACCGTGGCCGAGCGCCGTGCCGACATAGTGGTGGGCGACAACTGGATACTTGGCCCGGAAATGGTGGCTGCACTGCGCGATGCTGCCGAAGGTGAACTGGCGGTGGTGGCTCTTACGTGGTCGATGCTTCCGGAGCAGACTGCTTCAGTGTTTGATGCTACCATAAGCATATTTGATACCCCGGCAAAGATTGCCGCCGTGATTGAGAAATGTTGTCCCAATCCCGACGAGGAATCGCGCAAAGAGCTGAGCCCACGCGAAAAAGATGTGATAATAGGTGTGGTGAAGGGATTGAGCAATAAGGAAATAGCCGACAGTCTCAATGTCTCGACCCATACCGTAATGACCCACAGGAGAAATATCGCAGCAAAATTGCAGATACATTCACCGGCCGGTCTCACCATATATGCCATCGTAAGTCATCTCGTAAATCTCGACGAGGTGAAAGATACGATATAAACGCAGAAAAAAGTAATCATTATTTTGAATCTAAACCATAAAAAACAATATCCATGTTTCAACGCTTCACACTCCCTGTAGCAGTGGCTGCCATGTGCATGACCATGACTGTACCGCAGGCTCTTGCCGAAAACGGCTATGAGAGTTATTACAAAAATCTCCCTGTCGAACTTCCCGTAGTCACAGCTCCGGTGATACCTGACTATACCGTGTCGATCACTGATTTCGGCGGTGTAAGCGACGGCGTGACACTCAATACCGAGGCGTTTGCCAAGGCTATGGCTCATCTGTCGGAAAAAGGAGGCGGTCGGTTGGTAGTGCCTCAGGGCATATGGTATACCGGTCCCATTCACCTTGAAAGTAATGTGGATCTCCACCTCGACCGTGGCGCATTAGTGCTGTTCAGCGAGAATCTGGCCGATTATCCGGTGGTGGCATCAGACTGGGAAGGACTTTCTACCCATCGCGCCACTTCTCCCATCTCGGCACGCAACAAGACAAATATTGCCATTACCGGCGACGGTACGTTCAACGGTAACGGTCAGTGCTGGCGTCCGGTGAAGAAGGCCAAGCTTACGGCTGACCAATGGAACAAACTCATGCGCGGCGGCGCTGCCAACGCAAAGGGGGATATCTGGTATCCCAACGAGCGCATACGCGAGGTATCGGAAAGTCCGGTGCTGAAACGTGCGGTGCACAAGAGCACTCCCGATACGCTCGAATATGTTCATGACTTCCTGCGTCCGGTACTCGTGTCGCTTATAGGCTGCAAGAACGTGCTGCTCAAGGATGTTACCTTCGAGAATTCTCCGGCGTGGAACGTGCACCCTCTGCTGTGTGAGAATGTGATTCTCGACAATCTCAACGTGCGTAATCCTTGGTATGCCCAGAATGGCGACGGACTCGATCTCGAGTCATGTACCAACGCGCTTGTAATCAACAGCCGTTTCGACGTAGGCGACGACGCTATCTGCATCAAGGCCGGTAAGGATAAGGACGGACGTGAGCGCGGAATACCGTGCAGTAATGTGCTGATCGACGGCTGCACCGTATATCACGGTCACGGCGGATTCGTTATCGGCTCCGAAATGTCGGGCGGCTGCAAGGATATCGTGGTGAAAAACTGCGTGTTCATAGGCACTGACGTAGGCCTGCGCTTCAAGTCGACGCGCGGCCGCGGCGGCGTGGTCGAGAATATCTATGTCGACAACGTGAAGATGAGCGACATTCCCGGCGATGCCCTCATATTTGACCTTTATTATGGAATCAAACCCGGAGCTCCCGTTCCTCCTGTAACTGAGGAAACTCCTTCATTCCGCAACATCTATATAAGCGACGTGACCTGCCGCAATGCCGTGCGCGCCGCATTCTTCAACGGTCTGCCCGAGATGCCTATGAAAAATGTGGTGATATCCGATTCGCGTTTCCGCGCGGCCAACGGTTTTACGCTCAATCACGTCGACGGCCTTACGCTTCGCAACGTCACCATCGACGTGCCCGGCGAACAGATTACCTATGGTGACGGAGTGAAGAATGTCAAAATAGACTGAAATGTATAATTTGCGCATGATTATTGCAGCGGTGCTTGCCATAGTGGCTGGCACCGCTTGCGCTTCAAGTTATGAGGCGTATTATTCCGATCTGCCTTTCGGTGCGCGTCCGGTTGAGGCGCCGTCGATACCGGAACTTACCGTAAAACTATCGGATTTCGGTGGCGTTGCCGACGGTATCACTCTCAATACGGTGCCTTTCGCGCGAGCCATTGACTATCTGAGCAGCAAGGGTGGAGGACATCTGGTGCTCGACGAGGGTGTGTGGCTTTCAGGTCCCATCACCATGAAGAGCAATATCGATCTGCATGTGGAGCACAATGCCATCCTTCTTTTTACCAACAACAAGAGCCAATATGCAATACTCGACCCCGACGAGGGTACGGCATCGAGCATGCGTCAGCCGCCAATCTATGCCCGTCATATTTCCAACTTCTCCATCACCGGGTCGGGTGTGATCGACGGAAACGGCGAGGCGTGGCGACCCGTGAAGCGCTTCAAGGTCAGCGACGCGGAGTGGAAGAAAATGCAGCGTCTCGGGCTTACGGAATATACCGAGGGTAAATCGACAGTGTTTTATCCCACCATCGGCAATCCCACCGACAAAGTCGAGACCAAGCGTGCCCGCCTTATCAGGATAGTATGCTGCGAAAATTTCATGGTGAAGGATGTGGTCATACAAAATTCACCCAGCTTTCATCTCAATGTGGTGCTCGGCAACAATTTCATTATCGACGGAGTGATGGTGCGATGCCCGTGGAACGCGCAGAATGGCGACGGTATCGATCTGAGCTCGTGCCGTAATGCCCTGATAGTTAACAGTTCGGTCGATGCTGGCGATGACGCCCTGTGCCTGAAGAGCGGTATAGGCGATGCGGGCCGGCGTCGCGGACCTTGCGAGAATATCGTGATTGACAACTGCACCGTGTTTCACGGACACGGCGGTTTCGTGATAGGAAGCGATAATGCCGGAGGAATGAACAACATAATGGTGCGTCGCTGTCGCTTTATCGATACTGACACCGGATTGCGCTTCAAGAGCGGCCGTGACCGTGGCGGACTCATGAGCGGAATATTCGTGAGCGATGTGGTGATGTGTGATATCGCAGGCGAGGCGATACTTTTCGATTCCTATTATGAGGAGAAAGTGGGCGACGGCGAGAATGTTGAGGCCGCTCCGGTCACAGTCGATACGCCTGTGTTCCGCGGTTTTTTCATAACCGGACTCGTATGCCGCGACGCGGGCAGGGCGGTGGTCATGAAAGGACTGCCCGAAAAGCCTATAGAAAAAGTGGATATTACTGACTGCACGTTTACATCGCGTCAGGGCATGGTGATCAATAATGCCCGTGGTGTGACCCTGAAAAATATACGCATGCAGCTCGAAGACGGCCCGATGCTCAAGGAGCATAACTCGGAGGTGAAGCAGGTCAATGTGACTCTGATTCCCTGACGGATTCTTACATGTAGCCGATAATTGCGATTGAGCGTGCTGAGTGGTCTTTTTTGCTATTATATATAGCAAGATGGAAAAAGAATTTATACCTCAATAGTTATTTGATAGATAGCATAGATATAGTATAACTACGATTTATATATCCAAAAGACAGTTGCCGACAAGATAATTACAGATGGAATAAAAGTTAAATTTCATTACATCCAATCCTAAGATAATCCGTCCTGTAAATGCAAAGTGTGGAGCTATGTTATGGCAGAATAAAGATAATTTAGATGTTAACTTTGGAAGATGTTATTGGTGAGTAGTATCAACAAATGTAGCATTTAGAAAAATCTTTAATTCAATCCATATGGCTATATACTAATTAATTATCATATTAATATGAAAAGAGATAAGCAGAATATAAATCTTGATGATGAATTATTAGATAATATATCTACGGACATACACGATGAATCTTTACCACATTCATTGCGCAGAACCGTATGGCTAATTCAAGATGAGGAAGATTCCGAAACATACACAGCTGATGAAATACTGGATGATAAACCACAAGATATTATTATTAATATTCGTCAAGCCTTGTATGCCTCATACAAATCGGGAGAATATAAATATGTATGTAAACACTGTCAACAACCTTTAGGTCTCAAAGTCCGGACTCACGGAGGTGACTTCTTCCCATTTTTCTCTCATTTTCAGAATGGCGGAGAATGTTATCTTAAGGATCGATTTGATATTGATCCCACTCAATCAGTTCGAGAGTATGAAAATGCGTTCCAGAAATCGTTGCTGTATCAACAGATGGTTGCGCGGTTAAAAGAAGTATTAGAGAGAATACCTTCATTTACAAATATTATTGAGAATAAACTCATAAGTAAACCTGAAATCAAAGGGTACAGGACCCCAGCAATTTATTCACATTTCAATAATATTGGGATTTGCTTTGATCTGCTAGTTTCTAATCCTATGTTAAGTTTGTTGGTTGGCCGAAATGCATTTTATAAATTACACAAGCTGTTCTATTTATGGCTCTTTCCATCGTTTACACCCCGCAATCAAAGTTTATGTCAAAAAGATATACTCTATATGAACAGAAGGAATGTTTTTGTTTTTGATTGTAAAGATTACTACAATCAAGAAAACAAACCTTTCTGTGAACAAAATTTGAATCCATCCACTCATCTTTATGCTTATGAGGAATCGATTCGGCAAAATAAGTTATTGTTGAATTGTTATTGGCAAACGCCTGAGGTTCGTTATATTAATGGCAAAACGCAGATCTCAATAAAATGGAATGGTCCTGAATTAGTATCATTTGAAGATTTGAATTTTGATCTGAATAGTTTTGAATTGTATTATCATGATAGTGATATAGATTTTTACAATTCGTATCCTATAGAAATTCAGCGACAAATAGACGAATGGCTTAAGATTAAAAAGGATAGATGGGTAAAAATTTTTGATAGTATTGAAAAGAGGAAGATATTGTATGCCCAGTCAATGGCCAATATTGAGCGCAAAGAAAGATTAAAATACTATTATTCGTTAGCTGAGAGTGATGAAGCTGTAATTCAAGTGCGTTACGATGAGAATACTAAATTATTTGGCTATACAGTTGAAGGTTTTGATATAATAGCTCCAATATACTATGATGCCAAACCTTTTTTCTATGGCTATGCTTGGGTAAGAAAAAAAGAAAGATGGGGCGTAATTGATATTCGTAATAGGCGAATTGTAAGCTTTCAATACTCTCAACTACATGAGTTGGAAAATGGATTGTTTTATGCTTATAAAAATAAAAAATATGTTCTAGTAGATTATAAGGGAGAGCAGAAAGGAAATGTAACTTTTGATTACATAGAAAAGATAAAAGACGGAATGTATAAAATTGGAAATGATGTAATTACAGGTTATGATAGAGGATACTTGATTGGAAGTGGCTTTTATAATTATAAAAATACAAAAACAGAATGGGGAATTATCAATGGAAGAGGTGAAGAAATTCTTCCATGTAAGATGGATTCTATAGATGACTTTGAGAATGGTAGAGCGAAAGTAACTTTTGGAAACAAAATAGGTTACATAGATGAAGAAGGACATGAAGAATATGAATTGGAAGAAAGAGAAATAGTTAAAGTATATAAATCACCACTATTAAGTAAGTTGGGATTGATGGATGATAAAAAAAATATTTTGACACCTCCAATTTATGACTATATAGGCGAATTCTTTCACGGACTTGCAATAGTAAAAATACATAAAAGCATATGGTCCGATAAGTATGGAATTATTGATGTGTTAGGTCATAGAGTAACTGGAAATGTGGATTACAATAAAGTAATAGTTTTTTATAATGGAACATATGCAACCCAAAATGATGGAAAATATACAATCAAAAAGATATGTGATGACTCATTTTTACAAGAGTTTGATGACATAGGAGTCTATGATGAAAATTATATTGTTGTAAAAAGGAATGGAAAATGGGGAATAATTGATTATAATGGTATAGTTATAATTTCTATAAAGTATGGAGAAATTATTGAATTCAATAAGGATACTGTTCGAGTAAAAATGCATATACAAGATAGTTGTGCTGCAGAAATAGATTGGATGGGAAACGAAATTTATCCTATTTATCAGGATAATAGTGCCTGGATATATGAGTCCAGATTAAATAAGAGATATGGTATGATGGATGAAAATCATCAGCCAATCACGGGACTTGAGTATTCAAGAATTGAGTACTTATATGGTAATTGTTTTAAAGCGTTAAAAGAAAATAAATGGGGAATAATGGACAGAAGCGGCAAAATATTATTATCATTTGAATATGATTCAGTTTTTCATATTTCCCATGGCTATTCGAAAATAGCAAAAGGCCAATTATGGAATCAAAAATGGGGAGTGTTAAATCCAAATGGACAGATTATTATACCAACGGAATGTTGTGAAATCGTAGAAATCAATAGTAAAATAATTAAGGTAAGAAAAGAAAAGAATGGTAAGATAGCGCTATTTAATATTAAGGGTGAAGAAATTTATCATTATCGAAAATATTCAGATGTGATTATTTATGGATCAATATTCATTAATAAGTTTGGTCTTATGAATCATGATAAGATCAAAACTACAGATCTAATTTTTGATTCAGTGTCAGAATTTAAAGATGGTAAAGCTAAGGCAAAAAAAGATGGTTATTGGGGTATTATTAATACTTTAGGTGAAACACTAATTCCTTTTAAATTTAGTAAAATCGGAGATTTTGTTAATGGAGTTGCACCTGCAGAGATTTATGGCGAAGGATACATTGATGAATGTGGAAACGAAATCTATTCATATCATAATTTGGATGATATGATAATTAAGGAATCTCGACTATTTAATAAATTTGGTATAATGTCTGTTGATAGAACTCCTATTACTGAGCTAATCTATGGATGTATGCCAAAATTTTTTAACGATCAGGCGATTGTTAATATTAACAATAAATGGGGTGTGATTAACAAAAAAGGAGCTATTATTGTACCATTTGATTATGATGAGCTAATTATAACTCAAAGATATACGTTTATTGCAAGGATAAAAAGAAAATATGGAATAATTGATGTTAGTGGCTCTATCCTAACTCCATTTAGATTTAATCGGATAATAGAAAAAGGTGTCGGATTATATTGTATACGAGAAGAAACTTATGGTTGTTGGGGTATTATTAATGATAATAACGATATCATTCTTCCTGTTAAATATGATGCTATTGGGGATATTGAGAGTGGTATTGTGAATGTTAAGAAAGGAAGATGGTGGAAGAAAGTTCAGATTAATATGAGTGATAGAAAAAAGTACGTATCAAGTAATAATATAATAGATTTGTCAAAACTTGAAAATGATGTTTTATATGATGCTCTATCAACTGGTATTAATAAGATCGGCATTTTTATAAAAATACAAGATATAGGTAGTGGATTAATTCCAGCAAAAGAAATATTGACAAAGAACAGAAAGTTAGGAGAATTTAAAGCTGGAGTTAGTTTTAAAGTTAAACTCTTGAAAAAGGATATGGAAAAAGGTAGAGCTACTTTTAAATTAGCCGATTAAAAGAATATAATATAGTTTTCTCCCTTTTATATTGTAATAGCTATACTATAGATATCCATAAGCTCTGTTTTACTAATGAAATCTGTTAGCTTGAACAAAGCTTTTAGAAAAAGTTGTACTAGCTAAAAATAGTAGATCAAAAATAGTAGTAAGGAATGTGATGAATAGAATACTATGCACTCCTGACGGCCGATACAAGAGACTCGATAGAGGCGTAGGTCTTCCCGCGGAAGATGTACGCCTCGTCGTTTATCACGATGTCGGGATCGCCTTCAGCGGGGGCTGTGGAGTAGCCTTCGCGGCTCAGGGCGCGCTTCACCATCGCGGCGCGTGAGCCTTGGCCGCTTATCGTCAATGTTCCTATATGGTCGAAGTCTACTTTGAAAGATCCGGCAGTGTGGTCAAACCGCAGGTTTCGGCTTGAGAAATACCGCTCTATCTTGCCCCCGAGTATAAGATCCTCGGGGCTTCCGGCTATCAGTCCGTCGGTGCGGTTGAGCAGCCACAGGCGGTCGGCGAGAAGAAGCGCGAGTTCGAGATCATGAGTGGAAAGCAATACGCTTTTTCCCTCCTCCCTGCACAGTCGACGGAGCACCATCATGATGTCGACTTTACCGGGATAGTCGAGAAAAGCCGTAGGCTCGTCAAGAAATATCACCGGAGTCTGTTGGGCGAGAGCGCGGGCTATCATGGCTTTCTGGCGCTCCCCGTCGCTCAGTGTCACCACAGTGCGCGATGAGAGTGCGCCTATCCCCACCATGTCGATGGCATCGTCGACAATCTTATGGTCAGACTTAGACAGACGGCCGAAAAATCCTGTATAGGGACTGCGGCCAAGTCCCACGAGGTCTCTTACCGTGAGATGTGTGGAGTCAAACCGCTCCGTAAGCACTACGCTGAGCTCGCGCGAGAGTCGGGCGGGAGTGTAGTCGGTTATCTCCCTGCCCATTATCTCAAGAGAGCCGCCGAGCGGAGGAAGGTTACCCGAGATGGTCTTGATGAGGGTGGATTTACCTGCACCGTTAGGACCGAGCAGAGCAGTCATGCTGCCCGACGGCAGAGAAGTATCAATGCCTGAAGTGACTATAATTTTTTCATCGGCTTTTCCTGTATAGCCGGTGGTGAGGTTGTGAATTTTTACGGGTGAGTCAGTCATGGGAGTGAAATTTCAGTAACCGGGGTGACATGAGGGCAAGCACCGCACCCCGCACTGCGAGATAAAGCACGAATGCAAGCCATAGAGCATGGTTGCCCATCGATGGTGAAAGAACGAAATATGTGATGAAAAACGTCGCCATTGCCGTAAACATCGACAGCAGCATCGAGCGTGTCATGGTGGCGCCTATGAATATGCCGTCGAATGTGAATGCAGTGAATCCGGCAAGCGGAACTGCCACAATCCACGCAATATACTCGCGCGAGGCTTCACGCACGGCAATCTCCGACGTAAGCAAATCAACCGAAACAGTACCTGCCGCAACATAGATAATGGAAAACAGTGCCCCCAGCCCAAGGCCCCATCGGAGCAGAGCCATGATGACCGAGCGGAGCCGGTCTCTGTCGCGCTCGCCTAAATAGCGGCCGGTAAGTGCTTCACCGGCAAATGCGAAGCCGTCCATGAAATAAGAGAAGAAATAAAAAAACTGCATGAGTACCGAGTTCACGGCCAGAGTTACCGTGCCCATCGTTGCACCGGCGCGGGTAAACCATACGGTTACACCCACAAGGCAGAGCGTGCGGAAGAATATGTCGGTATTGATTCTGAAGAATTTTTTCAGAGCCTCGGAATCCCATATCAGGCGAAATGAAGTTGCTGCCGGGCGATGGCGCAGCCATATTATCGCCGCTCCCATCAGGCATCCTGTCCATTGGGCTACGAGGGTACCCGTGGCCACACCTTCGATTTTCATTCCCAATCCTACCACGAGGAAGAATGAAACTGCGATGTTGACTACATTTATCGAGAGCGACATCCACATGGGGCTGCGTGAATCCTGCATGCCTATGAGCCAGCCGGTGAAAACATAGGTGGCGAGCACGGCGGGCGCTCCGGCACTGAGTATAAGGAAATACCGTCCGGCTGCCGCTGCAGTGTCACCGTCCACATCCATAAGCTCGAGTCCCGCTGATACTATCGGTAGCTGAAGCAGGGCGATTAGCAGTCCTGCCGACATGGCGAGAATCAAGCCGCGCATCAGGGTGGCGGTTACTTCGGTCCTGTCGGCTCCGGTATGTGAAATGCTGCGGCCATAGGCTTGAGCTGTCAAACCGCTCGTGCCCATCCGCAGAAACCCGAAAATCCAGTATATCATGTTAAAGAGGGTGCCACCCACCGCGATAGCCGCGAGGTAGGTGGCACTTCCCATGTGTCCGGTAAACGTTACGTCCATCAGCGAGAGCAGGGGAGTGGTGACGTTTACCACTATCGAAGGAACTGCTATCTTAAGGATGGAGCGGTTTATGCTGTTCATTTCTTGCGGGCACGCATTGAGTCGGAGATGAGATATACGATAAGAGCCACGTATATGATCACGCCGAGAATCTGCGTGGTGGAGAATGAAAGGGGATTGGAGTATTCAAATCCGAAGTAGCGGGTAAGGGCCGCGAACACGCCGAAAAGTGCGCCGCCGGCAATGAAGCCCGATGAAAGCAGCGTGCCGCGGTCACGGCGGGCGTCGTTGACAGCCTGATCCTTAGAGCGCGAGCCTACAAACCAAGAGATGGCACCGCCCACGAGCATGGGAGTGTTGAGGTGGAGCGGGATGAACATGCCAAGACAGAATGCAAGAGCGGGCACTCCCAGCCAGTTGAGAAGCAGAGTCAATATGGCTCCGGTCATGTAGAGTATCCAAGGGGTGTCGCCGCCCATCATGAGGGGCTCGATCACCTTGGCCATCGCGTTGGCCTGAGGTGCCGAGAGGGCGTCGGGCCCTGAGAAGTGATATACGTTGTTGAGAAGCAATATCACACCGCCCACAGTGGCAGCCGATACAAGTGTGCCGAGGAATTTCCATGATTCCTGAGTGCGTGGAGTTGAGCCGAGCCAGTAACCTATCTTGAGGTCGGTCACGAAGCCGCCGGCCATGGAGAGTGCCGTACATACCACGCCGCCTATCACCATGGCTGCCACGATACCCGATGTACCGCTCAGACCTATGCCTACGAATATTGCCGATGCCACAATGAGTGTCATGAGTGTCATGCCCGACACCGGGTTGCTGCCCACGATGGCGATGGCATTGGCGGCCACGGTGGTGAAAAGGAATGCTATTACCGTAACCACAACCCACGCCACGAGTGCCTGCCAGAAGGTGTGGATCACACCTACCCAGAAGAATATCAGCACGGCCGCGAGAGCAAGAGCCGTGAAGAATACGATGTGCTTCATGGATATATCAGTCTGCCAGCGTACCTCTTTCTTTTCCGACGATTTGCCGCCGAGTTCACGGGCGGCAAGGCCGACGGCGTTGCGTATTATGTCCCATGACTTGATGATACCTATCACACCGGCCATTGCGATACCGCCTATACCTATCATGCGGGCGTAGTTGCTGAATATCGCTTCGGGAGCCATGGCGGTGATCTCAGGTGAACCGTAGGTGCCCATCAGCGGCACGATAACCCACCATACGAAAGCCGAACCGGCGAAGATAATGAAGGCGTAACGCAATCCCACGATGTAACCGAGACCGAGAAGGGCGGCTCCTGTGTTGCAGGTGAACACCATCTTGAATTTCGCGGCTGCGGCTGCGCCCCATGATGTAGCGGTGGTGGTGATGACTTCAGCCCACCATCCGAATGTGGCCACGCAGTAGTCGTAGATACCGCCTATAAGGGAGGCGATAACGAGTGTCTTGGCCTGACCGCTGTTGCCGGCCTTGGAGCCGAGGCTGCTCGCGAGAACCTGAGTGGTGGCAGTGGCCTCGGGGAAAGGATACTTGCCGTGCATGTCCTTCACGAAATACTTGCGGAAAGGAATGAAGAACAGTATACCGAGTACACCGCCGAGCAGTGAACTGAGGAATATCTGAACGAAGTTGACTGTGATTTCGGGATATGTGCCCTGAAGTATGAAAAGGGCGGGGAGTGTGAAGATGGCACCGGCCACTATCACTCCCGAGCATGCTCCTATGCTCTGGATTATGACATTCTGTCCTAAAGGATTCTTGATTTTAAGAGAACTTGACAATCCCACGGCGATGATCGCGATGGGAATTGCAGCCTCGAATACCTGACCTACGCGCAATCCGAGGTAGGCGGCAGCGGCACTGAACACTACGGCCAGCAACAGACCCAGACCTACGGAGTAGGGGGTGGCCTGCGCATAGTCGCGCGCGGGATGCATCACGGGGCGATACTCCTCGTCGTCGGCCAGCTCGCGGAACGCGCTCTCGGGCAGCTCGGTAGGGTCGGCGTCCATGATGATTTCATGATCCGGAGCTTCCGTGGATGGAAGATGCGGATCGGTGGAATGATGTTTCGACATTAGCTTATATGTTGATGAATTTATGGTGCAAAGTTACGATAATTCGGCGATAAATGCGTATCTTTGCAACCTAATTATCCATCTTACCACACAAAATGCAGGAAAAAATTATAATTCTCGACTTCGGGTCGCAGACGACGCAGCTGATAGGCCGTCGCGTCAGAGAACTCAACGAGTATTGTGAAATCGTACCCTACAATAAGTTCCCCTACGATGATCCTTCGGTCATAGGTGTGATTCTTTCGGGTTCGCCGTTTTCGGTCTACGACGAAAAATCGTTTAAAATGGAGGTTTCCAAGCTCCGTGGCCGTCTGCCGGTACTCGGTATATGCTATGGTGCGCAGTTTATAGCCTACGATGCCGGAGGCTCAGTGGAGCCGGCCGAGTCGCGCGAGTATGGCCGCGCCAAGCTCGAGTGGGTCGACAGTGCTGATGAGCTTATGAAAGATATCCCGGTAGGCTCACAGGTGTGGATGAGCCACGGCGACACCATCACCAATGTGCCCGATACATTCCGCACCATCGCCTCTACGGCCGATGTAAAGAATGCCGCTTATCGCGTGGAGGGTGAAAAGACTTGGGGCGTGCAGTTCCATCCCGAGGTGTTCCACTCCACATGCGGCACGCAGTTGCTGAAAAACTTCGTTGTCGACATATGCGGCGGAAAGCAGGATTGGGACGCAGCGTCGTTTATCGAATCGACCGTTGCGGCTCTTAAGGAGCAACTTGGCGATGACAAGGTAGTGCTCGGCCTCTCAGGTGGCGTGGATTCATCAGTCGCCGCCGTGCTTCTCAATAAGGCTATCGGTAAGAACCTCACCTGTATATTCGTTGACCACGGCATGCTGCGCAAAAACGAGTTCCGCGACGTGCTGCACGATTATGAGTGCCTCGGACTTAATGTGATAGGTGTGGATGCAAGCGCGAAATTTTTCAGCGAACTCGCCGGCGTGACCGAGCCTGAGCGCAAGCGCAAGATTATAGGCAAAGGCTTCATCGATGTATTTGATGAAGAAGCTCATAAGATTAAAGATGTGAAATGGCTTGCGCAGGGCACCATCTATCCTGACTGCATCGAGTCGCTTTCCATCACCGGCACCACAATCAAGAGCCACCACAATGTAGGCGGTCTCCCCGAAAAGATGAACCTGAAGCTCTGCGAGCCTCTGCGTCTTCTTTTCAAGGACGAGGTAAGAGCCGTGGGTCGCGCTCTCGGCATGCCCGAGCATCTCATCAAGCGTCATCCGTTCCCCGGTCCCGGACTGGCGGTGCGCATACTTGGCGACATCACTCCCGAGAAAGTGCGCATACTGCAGGATGCCGACGATATTTTCATCCGTGGCCTGCGTGACTGGGGACTTTACGACAGTGTGTGGCAGGCGGGGGCTATCCTTCTCCCCGTGCAGTCAGTAGGCGTGATGGGCGACGAACGCACCTATGAACGCGCTATCGCACTCCGCGCCGTGACTTCCACCGATGCCATGACTGCTGACTGGGCGCATCTTCCCTATGACTTCATGGCAGCCGTGAGCAATGATATCATCAATAAAGTTCGCGGCGTGAACCGCGTATGCTACGACATCTCCTCAAAACCGCCGGCAACTATCGAGTGGGAGTGATACATCGCTCGGATTAATACATTCAAAAGCCACCTCAGTGCTTCGCACCCGGGGTGGCTTTTGATTACTGATGGCTATAATTCATTGAAATATAAGAAAATTTTCGTATCTTTGCATTGAGAACAAATAAATGGCAATAATACATGGCAAGACCGATAAAAGAAACACCGATGCTGTTTGGTGCCGATGCCCGGAGATTTGAGGAAAGGATGAAAAATCCCCCGAAAGTCTCGGCCGAGAAACGCGCCCGAATCAGAGCTTCGTATGAGGCCGGAATGAGAATGCTTGTGTCCGGTCATGAATAAGAGCGAGTATGAAAGCCGCTTTCGTATTCGTCGGTTGAAATTAGGCGATACGATAGAGGAATTTGATTGCGGTGATGAGGATCTGAATGATTTCATTCTGAATGAAGCAGGTCTTTATCGTGAAGCGTTATTGTCGGTCACATACGTGCTTGAAGATAAATCTGATAATAAGGTCGCGGCATATTTCAGCCTGTCAAATGACAAAATTTCCATATCGGATTTTGAAAGCAAAACGGAGTTCAATCGTTTCAGAAAACAGAAATTTGTTAATGAAAAACGAATAAAGAGCTATCCGGCGATAAAAATTGGACGGCTTGCTATCGCGAAGTCGGAGCAGCGTAAACACATAGGCGAATATCTATTGGAATTCATCGAAGATTATTTTGTGGTAGACAATAAATCAGGCTGCAGGTTTGTGACGGTGGATGCCTATGTGGATGCCATACCGTTTTATATAAAGAATGATTATCAGTTCCTCAACAATGACGACGAGGACAAGAATACACGGGTAATGTACTTTGATCTCGTTTCGCTTTTATAAAATCAGGTATCGAAGTATTAATGAATGTGAAAATTTTGGCAAAAGTCAAAATTAATTCTTAAATTTGCAGTCCGAATTGTAGAATAAATAAGAAAAATAATATACGGCAATGAAAAGAACATTTCAACCTTCTAACAGAAAGAGAGTTAACAAGCACGGCTTCCGTGCCCGCATGTCTACCCCCGATGGCCGCAAGGTGCTCGCACGTCGTCGCGCTAAAGGTCGTCTGCGCCTGACTGTCTCTGACTCTATCGCCAGCAAGTAATTCTCGTTGACGGTTTAGTCGTGGCTCGAGAGCCATGACACGCGCATCACGCTCGCCGCTTGTCGAATCCCCGACAAGCCGACGGGCGTGATGCGCGTGTTGTATTGGATAGGATTTCGTAGACGATAATGATACTGACTACGCATCAGGCCTCTTGCGAGGCCTGTACTTGATTCTGCGCTTTTATTTTCCCTGATGGTGATGAGCAGGGTAGTAGTATTGCCCTTTATGACGGGTGGCTGAGCCGCGGTCTATGGCGTGGACGGGACATATGTGGTAGCAACCGAGACATCCGGCACAGTTGTCGTGCCAAACCGGCCGGCCATCCGTAAACGTGATATTTTGCATCGGACACTCCCGCTCGCATTTGTGGCACGACGTACACCGGTCGTTCACCCTGAACGGCTTTGCCGAGAGAGCCTTGCGGATGAAAACAGGATATATCACCGAAGACTTGAAGCCCGGAAAGGCACCGCGCACTACGTCGTCGCATCGCTTTTCGCCCCTTATCATGAGGGCTATCTCATCTACGCGTCGCGGCATAGCTTCCAGCTTGGCTTTTTCGACTTCAGGAGAGTCGACGTCAAAAAAAGGAAGAGAAACATAAGTATTGGGCATCGTAACGGAATATGCGGCTACCGGGTCGAGACCTTTTTCAGAGATGATGCGGCGCCACTGCCGATGTGTGTTGCCGAGATCATCTCCGTGGGTCGCGACAAGGAAGTGACGCGACCCTTTCTTGCATACCGCAGAGCGTATCGCGTCGACCATCACGGGAGGTAATCCCCATGAGTAAACAGGTGTCACCCATATAACCCGCTCCTCTCCGCTGAGGTCGGGAGCGGGAAATATGAACGAAACTTTCTCGTCGAGCAATCCGGCGAGGGTCTTGGCTACCGCGCGGGAATTGCCAGTGCCGCTGAAATATACAATCATGATGCGATGTATCAGATGGTTACCTGTGTGGCTCCGAAACCGTATTCACGAAACGACGCATCCTGCACATCGTGACCCTTGTAGCGGTGATTGAGCTCTTTAAGGATTGCCTGACGAAGCACCCCCTCGCCCTTGCCGTGGATGAAGACGATTTTCTGACCCTTGTTGCGCATGTTGGCATCCATCACGCGGCGAAACTCATCGATCTGAAGATTGAGCATGTCGGCGGGCGATAGTCCGGCCGTGTTATCGACAAGCTCGTGGATATGCAGGTCTACCTCAATTATCTCGCCGCGGCGAACGTCGGCTTTCTTCGGACGCAGCGGACGCACGGGGCGGCGACGGTCAACCGCTTTCTTTTCCTTTATGCCTTTTTCGATGGCCACGGCGTCGACTGAGGCAGGCTTTACGGCGCGGTCGTCGCGCACGATGTCGAGTGCGATGACCGGCTCGTCGAAATATATACCCGTATTAAAACAATGGAGCTTGAAAAACTTACGCGTGTCAAGTTTCATCTCGACCGAAACGGGGCATTTCAGTGTAAATTCCTTGCCCTGCTTAACGGCAAACAACTGCACGGCCACGCGATCCATCTGAGCCAGCTGCGCTGCTTCAAATTCCTCAAGCCATATCTGAATGTTAGGCTCTACCACTCCGGCGTATCGTGTCACCCAACCCTCAGAGCCGTCGGCGCGGGTGAGATAGGAGAAATAGAGAAAATAGTTGGAATCATTGACCAGATAGGTGTTGAAAGTCGTCGAAGAAAGCTGCTTGATGTCCGACGGCTCGTAGGCGAGCACTACATTGAGCTTTTCACCTTCGGGGGTTTCCTCTATCGGTTCGGGCTCGGGTTCGGGCTGAGGATTCCGCGCGGGAGCAGCTGGAGCAGCCGTCGCCGAGGCTCTGAACGAAGGGGCCGCTTTGGGCTTTTCCTCGGCCGTAGCCTGCCCCACAACCACGCACTCGCGCAGAAGCATGGGAGTCTCAAAGCCGTCGTCGTCAACGTAGGCGATATTGCCTTCTATTCTTGTCACTACACCGCCTCCCACACTGTTGAGGAAGCGCACGATGTCACCAATTTTTGCCATATATCGTTATTTTTTTAATTTTTCTTTTAGAAAGCGTCCGGTATAGGAACTTTTGCATGCGGCAACCTCCTCGGGAGTGCCTGCCACTACTACCGTACCGCCGTCGCGCCCTCCTTCTGGACCCATATCTATCACATGATCGGCGCGTTTTATCACGTCGACATTGTGCTCGATTATCACTACCGTGTGTCCCGCCTCGATAAGACGGTCAAATGATTTGAGCAGTAATGCTATATCATTGAAATGCAACCCGGTGGTAGGTTCGTCGAATATGTACATGGTAGGGTGTGAATTTTCATCGGCGAAAAATGACGCGAGTTTCACACGCTGATTTTCTCCACCCGATAGAGAAGAACTGCTCTGACCGACCTTGATGTAGCCGAGGCCCACATCCTGCAGCGGCTTCAGTCGCTTCACTATGCGCTTCTCGATGGTACCCGGTTCTTCCGAGAAGAATTCTATGGCCTGATTGACGGTCAATTCAAGTACGTCGTAAATCGACTTTCCGCGGTAAAGCACGTCAAGTACGTCGCGCGTGTAGCGCTTTCCGTGACAGCTCTCGCAGGGAATGGTGATGTCGGCCATGAATTGCATTTCTATGGTGATATAACCCTCACCCTTGCACTCCTCGCATCGACCGCCCTCGGCGTTGAATGAGAAATCACCCGGCGTGAGACCGAGCTGCACGGCCGCCTGCTGCGAGGCATAAAGCTTACGTATCTCATCAAACGCCTTCAGATAAGTAGCCGGATTGGAACGTGATGACTTGCCGATGGGATTCTGGTCGACAAATTCCACTGCCGAGATTCGCGACAGGTCGCCTGACAGGGAGCGGAAAGCACCCGGAGCGTCAGACGGCTCACCGAGATGTCTAAGAAGGCCGCGGTATAGTATGTCGCGTACAAGGGTGGATTTTCCGGAGCCGCTCACGCCGCTCACCACCGTCATTACTCCCAGCGGGAAATCTACATCGATACCGCGCAGATTGTTTTCGCGCGCGCCGTTGACGGTGATTTTGTCGCGCCACTTGCGCCGTGCCGGCGGCAGGGGGATCGCCAGTTGCCCGGTGAGATATTTAGCTGTGTAGCCGTCGCTTTCCGGCAACAGGTCGGGTGTGCCTTGAAATATGATTTTCCCTCCGAGGCGCCCGGCATCGGGTCCCACGTCGATTATGTAATCGGCCGCGCGCATTATCTCCTCATCGTGCTCCACCACGACCACGGTGTTGCCGGCGTCGCGAAGCTTGCGGAGTACGGAAATAAGGCGGTCGGTATCGCGCGAGTGAAGTCCTATCGACGGCTCGTCGAGTATGTAAAGTGAGCCCACAAGGCTGCTGCCGAGCGAAGTGGCCAGATTTATACGCTGGCTCTCGCCGCCCGAAAGAGTCGACGAAAGGCGATCGAGAGTAAGGTATCCGAGGCCTACCTCTACGAGATAGCTCAACCTGTTGCGTATCTCGGTGAGGAGGCGCGATGCTATCTTGCTGTCGTGGTCGTCGAGCTTAAGGTTTTCAAACCATAGCAGTAATTGGTCTACAGGCATTTTCACGATCTCACCTATCGTGAGACCTCCCACCTTTACATATGAAGCCGCCTCTTTAAGCCTTGAACCGTGGCAAACTGGGCACTCCGCCTTGCCGCGGTAACGGGCGTACATTACACGATACTGTATCTTATACTGATTTTCCTCCACCATGCGGAAGAAATTGTCTATGCAGGGAAATGACTTGGTTCCGTCGCCATGCCACAGCAGATTGATCTGCTCAGGGGTAAGGTCCACGTATGCGGCATGAACAGGGAATTTTCCTGTCGATGCACGGCTTATGAACTCTCGCTTCCACTCGCTCATCTTGTCGCCTTTCCAGCAAGCCACGGCATCGTCGTAAACCGAAAGCGACGGGTTGGGCACCACAAGCCGCGGATCTATGCCGAGGACTTTCCCGAAGCCTCCGCAGGTGTCGCAGGCGCCGACGGGATTGTTGAAATTGAACATCATGTCGCTCGGCTCGCTGAACTTTATGCCGTAGGCCTCGAATTTTTTGGAAAAAGGAGTGACGATGACCTTCCCGTCGGCCCAAGCCATAAGATTCATGGTCGAGTCGCCTTCGAAAAATGCGGCCTCGGCTGAATCGGCAAGACGGCTTATCTCATCGGGCTCGTCGGTGACCGAGAGTCGGTCGATAAGCAGATCATAGCCGTCGAGCGAGTCAGGCACGAGCGAGTCATCGGAAAGCATATCCTCTATGTCGATAAACTCTCCGTCCTTTATCAGACGCGAATATCCGGCTTTGAAATATACGTCGAGCTGGGAGCGCACCTTTCGTCCCTCAGGCAACTGCGCAGGGGCCGCTACGGCTATGCGTGTCCCGGCGGGATACGACAGGGCTTTTGCAACCACATCGTCTACGGTGTGTTTCTTCACCTCATCGCCGCTCACGGGGGAGAAGGTGTGGCCTACGCGGCCGAACAGCAGACGGATATAATCGTATATCTCAGTCGAAGTGCCCACGGTGCTTCGCGGGTTGCGGGTATTGACTTTCTGCTCTATGGCTATCGCCGGCGGGAGTCCGGTGATGGAGCGGCACTCGGGTTTGTGCATCTTGCCCATAAACTGGCGGGCGTAGCTCGACAGGCTTTCCACATACCGGCGCTGACCCTCGGCATAGAGGGTGTCAAACGCGAGCGATGATTTACCCGAACCGCTTACTCCGGTGATTACCACAAATTTACCGCGGGGTATGGTGACGTCAACATCCTTTAGGTTGTTGACGGCCGCCCCGCTTATTATAATGTCACGGCTCTCGGAGCCGTCCTGATTTTTTTTCTTGCTCATAACTTGCAAAGTTACGAAAAAATATAGATAAATTTATTTAACGGAGTGTTTATAAACCTTATAATTCTACTAAAACTTATTAATCGGTGAAAACAATAAAAATTTTTGAAATTACGGCCGAAAACCGTATCTTTGTACATTAATATAAAAAGAATATAAAAAGCAAAAAATCATAATACCTCATAGTAACATGAAATTTTCAGTACCGAGCAAGACTCTTCACAGCTATGCCTCGTCGGTGAGCAAGGTGATAAACGCCAAAAACGCGCTGACGATCCTCAATAATTTCCTCCTTGAAATCAACGGAAACGTGCTGACCATCACCGCATGTGACGGCGAGAACACACTCTGTGCACGCGTGCCCAT
Organism: Duncaniella sp.; assembly: GCA_029060405.1. GTDB lineage: Bacteria > Bacteroidota > Bacteroidia > Bacteroidales > Muribaculaceae > Duncaniella. The sequence goes on from JAIDUB010000081.1 coordinate 85,413, forward strand.
CCTTGATGTGGAAGGTGAGGGCGAGATATGTATCGACGCCCGCCGTCTGGTGGATCTTCTCCGTGTCATGCCCGAGCAGGAACTCCAATTCAATATCGACGATACCACACTCGCCGTGGAGATGAGTCATCCCAACGGTTCGTATAAGTTCGTGGGAACTCCCGGGGAGGAATATCCCCGTATAAAGCGGGCCGCATCTGACGAGGATATGAAATTCGACGTGCCCTCCGAGAAGATTCTGCGCGGTCTTGAATTTACAGGCTTTGCCGCCGGTACCGACACGCTGCGTCCGCAGATGATGGGTGTGTATTGGGACGTGATGCCCGATGCGCTCGTGTTTGTGGCTACCGATACTCATAAACTTGTCAAGTTCAAGGATTCTTCGGTGGTGTCGGGCATCAAGGGCTCGTTTATTCTGCCCAATAAGTCTACCAATGTTTTCAAGAGCGTATTTACCAAAGACGAGTCATTGTCGATTACGATACGTCCGCAGCAGGGTGTGACATTCGAGACCGATACCTTCACATTCGACAGCCGTATTGTAAAAGGCTCGTTCCCTGACTATAACCGTGTAATCCCCACCTCCAATCCCTTCGTGATGACCGTTGACCGTCAGCTTTTCTCAACTGCGGTCAAGCGTGTGAGCCTTTTTGTAGACGAAGGTCACGGCCTGCTCAAATTCAAGGTTCAGCCCGAAAATGTTCTCATCAAGGCATCGGACAACGAATACAATACCTCAGGCGAAGAAAAACTCGCATGTGACTTCACCGGCAACAATATCGTGATAGGCTTCAGCTCCACATACCTCAGCGATCTCGTGGGAGTGCTGTGGACCGATGATATACTCTTCAAGCTCGCCGATCCGTCGCGCCCGGCTGTAATCGTTCCGTCGGAAGACAAGCCTGATACCGAGCTCACCATGCTCCTCATGCCCATGAATGTCACTGACTTCTAACAGCAGTTTACCATATGGAACTTAACCTGAAGAAGCCGATCATATTCTTTGACCTCGAGACCACGGGTACAAATATCACTTCTGACCGCATAGTGGAGATTTCACTGATCAAGGTGATGCCAAACGGCGAGGAGATAGAACGCACCCGCCGCATCAATCCCACAATTCCTATCCCGGCCGAAGCTACCGCCGTGCATCATATCACCGATGCCGACGTGGCTAATGAACCTACTTTCAAGCAGGTGGCACGCTCGCTGGCCGAACTCTTTGCGGGATGTGACATAGCCGGTTTCAATTCCAATCGTTTCGACGTGCCCATGCTCGATGAGGAATTTCGTCGCGCCGGGGTGAAATTTGATTTCTCCAAGGCTCGGTTTGTCGACGTGCAGACCATCTTTCACAAGAAGGAACAGCGCACCCTCGTGGCCGCCTACCGCTTTTATTGCGACAAAGATCTCGAAGCCGCCCACTCGGCAAATGCCGATACCCGGGCTACTTATGAGGTGCTCAAGGCGCAGCTTGACCGCTATTCCGATCTTCCCAACGATGTGGACGCCCTCAGCGAATATTCATCGCAGAACAATAACGTCGACCTCATAGGCCGACTTGTCTACAATGAGAAGCGCCAGCCTGTAATCAATTTCGGAAAATACCGTGGCCGGCTTGCCGAGGAAGTGCTGCGTCGCGATCCGGGCTATTATTCATGGATACTCCAAGGTGACTTTCCCCAGAACACCAAGGATGCTTTTACGGCTATCAAGCTGAACCTCAAGTAAAATTTCTCAATGCTTAAAGGCAAACATATAATTTTAGGCATCACCGGCGGCATAGCCGCCTATAAATCCGTATCGTTGCTGCGGCTTCTCGTCAAGGCCGGAGCGGAAGTGCAGGTGGTCATTACCCCGGCCGGGAAAGAGTTTATCACTCCGGTCACGCTTTCGGCACTCAGCGGCAAACCGGTAGTGAGCGAGTTTTTTACAGCCAACACCGGCGAATGGCATTCTCACGTGGATCTCGGCTTATGGGCTGACTGCATGGTGATAGCACCTGCCACGGCCTCGTCGATAGCCAAGATGGCCAACGGCGTGGCCGACAATATGCTTATCACTACCTATCTCTCGGCTAAATCTCCCGTATTCATAGCTCCGGCTATGGATCTTGACATGATGGCTCACCCGTCCACCCGCCGCAATATAGAGCTGCTCCGCAGCTACGGAAATCATATCATCGAGCCTGAGACGGGATTCCTTGCCAGCGGTCTGACCGGTAAGGGACGCATGGAGGAGCCTGAGAAGATAGTTGAGGTGCTCGACCGCTTCTTTGAAAAAAACGAAAATAAGCCGCTGGCGGGTAAAAAGGTGTTAATAACCGCCGGGCCTACATACGAAGCCATTGACCCGGTACGTTTTATCGGAAACTATTCATCTGGGAAAATGGGCTTTGCCCTTGCCGATGAGGCCTCGCGCCGCGGTGCCGAGGTGGTGCTGGTGAGCGGCCCCGTGTCGCTTGCGACTCCATCGGGAAACATCCGCAGGGTTGATGTAAGGTCAGCTCGCGAGATGCTTGCAGCGTGTGAGAAAGAGTTTGACACGGCTCATATCGCGATATTCTGTGCCGCCGTGGCCGATTATGCACCGGAACAGATTGTCGACCGGAAGATCAAGCGCGGTGACATGCCGGAAATGACCCTGCGGCTGGTGAGAAATCCTGATATCGCGGCCACTCTCGGCGCTCGCCGCCGTGACGATCAGACTCTCGTGGGTTTTGCCCTCGAGACCGACAACGAGATGGAAAACGGACGCACCAAGCTCCGCCGCAAGAATCTCGACATGGTGGTGGTGAATTCCATGCGCGATGCAGGTGCCGGATTCTCGGGCGACACCAATAAGATATCCGTGGTTACAGCCAAGGGTGATGAAAAATCATTTCCGCTGAAATCCAAGAGCGAGGTTGCTGCCGATATTATCGATTGTATTGAAGAATTGTCAGAATAGTCAACGGTACAGCCATTTTCCCTGCGCATAACATTTTAAAAGACATATGACCGTAAATCGATTGCTTTCGCTCATGTTCACCCTCGCCGCTTTGCTGGCCGCGGGTGCCGATATGATCGCGCAGGAACTTAACTGCCGGGTGGAGGTGAATGCCGACCAGATTCAGGGTACCAACAAGCAGGTTTTCGCCACCCTTCAGTCAGCACTCAACGACTATGTGAATACCACCCGCTGGACCAATGCTTCATTTTCGCCCAACGAGAAAATCGAGTGCACCATATTCCTTACGGTGAAGGAATATGACGAGGGCTCCAACGTGATTAAAGGTGACCTGCAGGTGCAGGCGATACGCCCTGTATACAACAGCTCCTACCTTACCACACTGCTCAACTTCAAGGATACCCGCGTGGAGTTTACCTATCAGGAAAATGAGCCGCTTATCTATTCCGAAACCACTATGGAGAGCAATCTTACTGCCCTGTTCAATTATTATGTATTTCTGATTCTCGCTATAGATTTCGACAGTTTTCAGTCACACGGGGGCGATCCCTACTGGGAAAAACTCGCCAATATCGTGCAGATGGGGCAGTCGTCTGGCGAGACGGGATGGAAAGCATTTGAGGATACGAAGAACCGTGCAGCCGTGCTTGCGGCGTATACCGATCCGTCGACCTCGGTGCTCAGGGATCTGAATTACGATTTTCATCTCAAGGGGCTTGACCAGATGTCGGTGAGTCCCGACAAGGGGCGACAGACCATCACGCAGACACTCGACAACCTTACTACGGTGTTCAAGGCCAATCCCATGTCGGTGGGCCTGTCGATGTTTCGCGACGCCAAGTTAGACGAACTTGTAAACATATATTCCAAAGCGCCGTCAGATGAACGCGAGACGGCCTATAAAATCCTTCAGCCGCTTTATCCTACCGATCAGGACCGTCTTGAAAAAATCAAGCGCGGCGACGAAACCAACTGATTATTATGCTCCGCTCTCTACATATATCCAACTATGCCCTCATATCGGGAGTCGACATAGAATTTTTCCCCGGCTTCAACGTGATCACCGGCGAGACCGGTGCCGGAAAGTCGATAATACTCGGAGCGCTGTCGCTGATACTCGGCGGTCGCGCCGATACCCGCGTGGTTACCGATCCTGCGCTCAAGACAGTGATCGAGGCTCAATTCGATGTCACCGGATATGATGCCTTGAAGCAGTATTGCTTGGAGTCAGATATCGAATGGGACGACAATACCTGCATACTTCGCCGCGAGATAGCGCCGGCGGGTCGCTCGCGTGCGTTTGTCAACGACTCACCCGTGCCTGTCGCAAAGCTGCGCGACGTGGCTATGTTTCTCGTCGACATCCACTCCCAGCATCAGAATCAGCTCCTTGCTACGCCCGAATTTCAGTTGCGTGTCATTGATACCCTTGCAGGCAACGGCCCGAAACTTGCCGAATACACTTCCCGGTACAATGCCTACCGCGATGCGGTGAAGAAGCTCCGCACGGCGCGCGCCGAAGTGGAGCGAAGCCGTCAGGATGAGGAGTATACCCGATTTCAGCTTGAGCAGATCGAAGCCCTCGGTCTGGAGGAGGGGGAGCAGGAACGGCTTGAGCATGACCGTGAGGTACTTGAGAATCTGTCCAATATCAAGTCATCGCTTTCGGCCGCGATAGGCGCGCTCAACGGTAACGACGGTTCGGCTCTCGAGCTTCTCGATGCCGCCGCAGCCGAGTGCCGGAGGCTCGACGGAGTGCTTGACCGCAACGATGATATTCCGGGACGACTTGAAAGCGTCAGCATCGAGGTGGCCGACATATGCCGCACTCTCGAATCGCTCGATGAAACTCTCGATAGCGACGGAGGCTCACTTGAATCGATCGAGGACAGGCTCAACAGCATTTATTCGCTTTGTCACCGCCATCATGTAGCGTCGGGTGAGGAACTGATAGCCATGCGCGACACGCTTCGCGCCCGTCTCGACAATCTCGACAATTCCGAAGAATTCCTTCAGGAACTTGAGCGTAAGGCCCGGCGGTTGCGCTCTCTTGCCCGCGAGACCGCGCAGGAACTTTCGGAAAGCCGTCGACGCGAGGCCGAGCGGTTTGCCGGTCAGCTGCGTGAAGCCGCTATGCCTCTTGGTATGAAAAACCTTCAGGTGCAGGTAGCTGTAGAACCGGTGGATATGTCGCCTACAGGTATGGACGAAGTGAAATTCCTCACGGCATTCAATAAGAATCAGCCGCTTATGCCTGTGGGCAACGGTGCTTCGGGTGGAGAAATCTCCCGACTCATGCTCTCGGTGAAGAGTATAATTGCATCGAAGATGCAGTTGCCATCCATAATATTCGATGAAATAGATACCGGCGTTTCGGGTGAGGTGGCCGACAGTATGGGTCGCATGATGCTCCGTATAGCCGAGACCATACAGGTAATCACCATCACCCACCTCCCGCAGGTAGCCGCCAAGGCCTCGCATCACTATAAGGTGTACAAGGAGGATTCGGCCGACCGCACTCTTACCCATATCTCGCTCCTCGATAATGAAGAGCGTGTAGCGGCAATCGCCACCATGCTTTCGGGCAATTCGGTGGATGAGGCTGCCCTAAATAACGCACGCTCGTTGCTTTCCAACGTTAATCCCAATCTGTTTAATGGAACCGTCTGACTATATTTTCGGCCTGCGTGCCGTAATCGAGGCTATTGAGGCCGGAAAAGAAATCGACAAGATATTTATTGCCAAGGACCTGCAGGGCCCGTTGGCTCAGGAACTCATAGATATCGCCCGCAAGGCCCGCGTGGTGATGCAGCGTGTGCCGGTGGAGCGTATCAACCGCATAACCCGAAAAAATCATCAGGGTGTGCTGGCCATGATGTCGGCAATTACGTATTACCGTCTCGATCACCTCGTGCCGGAGCTCTACGAAGCCGGTCTGCTTCCTTTCATGGTGGTGCTCGACGGTATTACCGACGTGAGAAATTTCGGAGCGATAGCCCGCACATGCGAGTGTGCCGGAGTGGATGCGATCGTGATTCCGCAACACGGCAGTGTGAGTGTTGGGGGCGATGCCGTCAAGACTTCGGCCGGAGCTTTGCTGCACCTTCCGGTGGCTCGCGTCAGTAACACCGTGCAGGCGGTGCGTTTCCTGAAAGACAACGGTTATCGCGTAGTGGCCGTTACGGAAAAGAGCGATATGAATTATACGCAGGGTAATTACACCGATCCCGTCGCGCTCGTGATGGGAGCCGAGGATACCGGAATCTCACCCGAGGTGATGAAACTGTGTGATACCCGCGTGGGTATACCCATGTTTGGCAAGATAGGTTCGCTCAATGTATCGGTGGCAGCCGGTGTGATGATCTATGAGGTTGTGCGCCAGCGCTTCAATGCTAATCTGGAAGTAATCTGATCAGTTCGCCAAGCGAATTGACGGTATAGTAGCTGCCGTTGAATGTCACGGGAGCGGGAGAGTTGCGGTCGAAATATACCGCATCCCATCCGGCGTTGACGGCGCCGGCTATGTCAGTCGCAAGATTGTCGCCCACGAGCAGGTGCCGACCCGGATTGCGCTCTCCGGTCATCTCCATCGCGTGGCGATAGATGCCTATGGCAGGTTTGTTGATGCCTATGTGGTCGCTGAGCACGGTGATATCGATGTAAGGGGTGATACCAGCTGTATCCATCTTGCGGTATTGCACCTGCTCGAACCCATTGGAAAGGATGCCGGTGCGGTAACCATGTTCGCGCAGCCATGACAGAAGCTCCACAGCTCCGTCAACGAGTCCTTTCTGCATCGCGAGAATGTCGAGATACCACGGGTCAAGTTTCATGGCCAGCTCGTCGAGTCCCGAATCGGAACCGCTGAAATATGGTCTCAGCGGCGCTCTCATTCTCTCGATCCGGAGATAGTCGCGCGATATTTCGCCGAGGGCATATCGGCGCCAGAGCTCGACATTTGATTTCTCATAATCATCCACCCATGTATCGGCCGAAGGAATCCATCGGCTTATCCCGGCCTCCTCGTAAAGCTGTCGCAATGCGAGTCGCGAATTGGCATGGAAATCTATCAGGGTGTCGTCGAGGTCAAGCCACACTACCTTCGGACGAACAGGTATCACGGTTTTCTCAGATTTCATTGATTTTCCACCATTTATATGACATGTCGGGGTTGTCGGTTACATCATGTCCCTCTATGGAGCGTAGCCAGCGCACCACTCTTACGGTGACCGGAAGTATGAGAATCTCGTAGAATGTCTTGAGAAAGGTCTGAGTCACTATGAGCATCACGATCTCGTTCCACGCGAGTATGCCGCCGAATGCGATGGGGAAGAATATCACAGAGTCAACGCCTTCGCCGAAAAGCGACGAAAGAATAGCGCGCACTGAAAAGCCCTTGCCTTTATGAGCGATCTTCATGCGCGACATCACATAGGCATTTACCATCGAGCCGCTGAGAAATGCAATGAAACTGGCGGCGAATACGCGCGGCACCGCACCGAATATTGTTTCCATAGCGTCCTGGTGAGCCCACGAGTCAGCGCCGGGCAAAAGAAGCCCGAGCTGCAGCAGAAGGGCCACAAGCAGAGCCATGCCGAAACCGAGCCATATCACAAGTCTGGCCTTGGAGAATCCGTAGACCTCGACTATGCAGTCGTTGATGATATACGATATGGGAAATACCACCACGCCCGCGGTGATGGTGAGGAACCCGAGATCAACGGTCTTTATCTCCATGAGGTTGCTCACGATGAGACACGTGCAGAATATCACGGCGAGAATCATGAAAGTCACCGAGACTTCCGGTCGACGCGGAGAGGAATGGTTGTCAGAATTCTGAATCATCGATGAAGGTATTGGCAAATTCGCGGACACATCCCTGTCCGCCGTTGAGAGTCATGATTTTTATTTCGGGAACGACCTTGACCTGAGGCATGGCATCGGCCGGACATGCCGGGTGACCCACCGCACGAAGCAGTTGAAGGCAGTTGACATCGTCGCCTATATAAGCCACGTCGGCAAGCTCAATGCCCGCCTCGGCACATATGGCCATGACGGCCTCGAGCTTTCCGCCGAAGCGCTTGCCCTGCACGAGATAGTCCACGCCGAGTTTTTCGGCACGACGCTCCACGATAGTGGTATTCTCGCTCGTCACGATTCCCACCTTGATACCCTGACGCTGCAGGAGCTGAAGCCCCATGCCGTCGCGGGTGTTGAAGCGCTTCATGTAGTCGCCGACGGCGGTATAGTACATTCCGCCGTCGGTAAGAGTTCCGTCGACGTCGGTAAGAAAAAGCTTGATTGGTTTCATATATATGATAACGTGATTCTATTGTTCATATTGTCTGCGGATTTTGCATGGCAGCTTGGCGAGAGCCTGCCGGTAGGAGTGCTCTATCAGCCGGCGCTGCAAGCTGTCGGGCACATCGCCGCAGTAATCCACCGATATCCAGTGCCGCTTGTTCATGTGATAGCCGGGGCGGATACCGGAGTATCTTTCCTGCAGTTCGGTCGAATAGTCGGGGTCAACTTTCAGATTATAGAAATCCCACTCACCTGCAAGCGTCATAAGGCAGAAAATTCTTCCGCCTATTTCGAGCGAAAGCGTGTCGGGGCCGAAAGGCAACCGCTCGGTGGCATAGGGCAATGACAGGCCGTATTCTCTTACTTCCTCGATATTCATTACTTGATTTTGCGTGAAATATTGCGAAAGGCTGATTTCAGTCCCGGCGACATATACTGCGTTGCCAGCATGTCGAGACGGGCCCGAAGCTCTGATTTTAGCTCAGGATAGTGGAGGCACATCCTGTAGGCCGTATACAGGCAGAAACATCTCACTGCATACGGCTCGCACTCGGCATTGATATTAGCCAGACAAAAGTCGAGGAAATCCGTGCGCATGCTTTCGGGCTCATATTCTTGACCGCGCAAAATCTGCAGGAGCATTCTTTTGCGCGCAGTGACTGTCTCGATCAAAAGCCTGTCGATCAAAACATTCTGCAATGATTGCAGCCACGGTGCATCGCTGTCGGGCAGATGGGTGAGACACCACAGGGCGTTGTTGTTGAGCCTACGGTCGCCCGAGAGCGCGAGCGAAAGCAAGGCATTGCGATTTTCTTCACACTCATCGGCCCACTCCACGGCATTCTTAATGTCAGGCATATTTATCCGCCCTGACAGCATTGTAATCAGATTCACGGATTATTCTTCGATCTACAGAAAGTTACGGGAAGTGTATAATAACTATTTACAAATTGCCCATTTATTTTCGCCGGTGTAAAGGCTGGCAGGATTTCAATAATACGCATGGCTTCCATGTCAAGTTCCTTGGATTTACTTCTCATGATTACCGGACTATGAGCCTTCCCGGTCTTGTCAATTACGAATCTCACTATTACACGACCACCCATGAAATCGTCGGGAAGAGAATCGGGTAAATGGATATTGGTGGCGATGAAATTCAGTAAAGCTGCATTTCCGCCGGGAAATATTGCTTTCTCTTCTGCGATTTCATATATCTTATCAGGATCAAATTCCGGCATTGAATCAACGCAAACAATCTCATCGTGAGTTTCCCCGCTCAATATGTTCGGATCGTCATCTTGTGCGGATTTTGCGTAAGATACTGCGTTGTATCCGCTCATTAATAAGATTCCGGCAGAAATGCCCGCTATAGCTACGGATTTTCCAATCAGGCGCCGATTCTGAAGCGGTTGCTCAAGATAGAGCACCTCGGCTTCACATTTAGGGCAAGTGCCGGAGCAGTCGCCTTTGTAGCGACATTCCTGTGTCACGAACTCGATGCCGTTTTCCTCGGCAATTTTTTGCCGTATCTGCTTAAGCATCTTGCAGGTATGTTTTCCTTTTGTCATGATGAAAATTAATGGTTATCAGTCTGCCTGAGATTACATTATTCATTTTTCGGGACGCTTAATATCGATGGGAAGGGTATACCATCGGTTAATGTTTTGGCCGTCTATTTTCCCGGGTTCAAATTTTGGAAGAAGTTTTACTACACGTATAGCTTCAATATCAAATTCATCACCACAACTTCTTAAAATTTGTACATCGCCAATATTGCCGTCTTTCATAACAACGAACTTAACAACAACTCGACGAAATTTGATGTCTTCAGAAATATGTTCGGGAAAGTGAACATTTTTAGAAATAAATTTTAATAAAGCGGGAATCCCGTCGGGGAATTTCGGCGCTTCATCCGAGATTTCATATATAGCGTCAGGATCATAAATAAATTCTTCATGCTTAGTGCGAGCTGAATCGTTATCCTCGTCGCTTATATATTCCCCAGTCAGAACAAAATCTTCGATCTCAACATAGTTAGATCTTTTCGTATTGTAATTACCGACGTTCTTTTCTGTTGTTTCAGAATTATACTGCATTGATGTTGAGGAGGGGGAACAACTTGCTAAAACAAAGATTCCCGCTGAAATACCTGCGATAGCTAAGGTTTTACCCGACAGAAGGCGCTTGTGAAGCTGTCGCTCAAGATAGAGCACCTCGGCTTCACATTTGGGGCAAGTGCCGGAACAGTCGCCTTTAAAGGTGCATTCCTGTGTCACGAACTCGATGCCGTTTTCCTCGGCAATTTTTTGCCGTATCTGCTTAAGCATCTTGCAGGTATGTTTTCCTTGTGTCATGATGGAAAATTAATGGTTATATGTATTGACGAGAATGCTTTACAATAAAAGCGGCACGGCGATTATCCGCAAGCACAGGGGGGTGAGAATATAAGATTCTTTGGATATCGACGCAAATTTTCACTTAGCGTGAAGTGCTTACGGATATGATGGGTTTACCGAAAAAGGAGGAAATCATCGATAATGTCGCTATCGTGAAATTGTGTTGACCACTAAGCCATTTTGTAATCTCACTCGGACGTCGTCCCAAGGCTTCGGCAAATTGTGTTTTAGTGAGATTGCGTTGACGCATAAGTTTATCAATGCGGTCAGAAATTTCAAAAGATAGATCGACTTCCTGTTGAATTCGATCAGGTATATTACCCAAAATTTCGGTGAGTGATCTTGATGTACGTTTCATATTTCAAAAATATTGTCAGTCTCTATAGTGCTTTCTGTCAATAACACACTCCCGTCGGCAATGCCTTCATGAAGCAATCTCTCAAATTTCTGAAGTGTAATTACATGTCCTTTCAAAACGGAATCTTCATTGTACGTGCGCGTCTTTTTAACGCCTCCGTTTCCGAGTCGCGGAGAAATTGCAGTGTGTATATGGTGCAATTCTCGCCTTTTTCTATGAGGTATAATTCTACTTCGCTCATATATCGTCTTTTATTATTGTAACGCAAATATAATATAAATATTTCACTTAAAAGTGAAATATTGATTCTTTTTTATTAGAAGTTGTCAATTTTTGAGAAACCATCAATGCCCGCGTATGATGTAATTAAAGAGATCAAACCGCGTGAAGCCTGATGATCGGAGTTGCTGAATACTTGCAGAGCGGTCAGTTTCGGTGTTGTAGCCGGGGATGAGTGGAATTCTGATGAGGCAATCGTTTTGGCGGCCATGCTCGGCTATGAGGTTGAGATTCTGGATTACCCTACTGTTGTCGCGGCCGGTATAGCGCTGATATATTTCGGGATTCATGTCTTTAATGTCGATGATGAAAAAATCAGCAACATTCAGGAGCGCATCAATATTCTCGGAAGGCACGTTGAGCGAGGTCTCAATATTGATTTTCCATTCATCGCCACACAGCTCGCGGAATTCACTGATGAATTGTGGCCGCAGACCCGGCTCACCACCTCCGAATGTGACGCCTCCGCCGGTAGCGAGAAAATACAGCTCGTCGATGTAAGTATCGGCATACAGTTCTACCGGCGTATACTCCCTGATACCTACAGGCTCACCGAGACAACGGGGATTGAGGCAATAACGGCACCGAAGCGGACACATGTGAAAAGCCACAAGCGTAGTGACCCCATCGCCGTCGATCCCGAGACGATGGCGATTGACGCTCATGATTAGATCACTCGTAGATTCCATGACTTTTCAATCACTCTTACGTAGTGTCCAAAGATACAAAAATTCTACGATATTACACCTTCGCGTTGCTTGGAAACTCGCAAAGTGATGGCCGTAAGTTTAAGAATTACACAAAAAAAAGCCTCCGGCTCGGGTGAGTCGGAGGCGAGAGTTATGTGGGTAGATGAAAAGTTATTACATCATGCCGCCCATGCCACCCATGCCGGGGGCGGGCATTGCGGGAGCGGGATTGTCTTCTTTCTTCTCGGCGATGACGCACTCGGTAGTGAGGAACATTCCGGCAATCGAAGCGGCGTTCTCGAGGGCTACGCGGGTAACCTTGGCAGGGTCGATCACACCTGCGGCAAGGAGATTTTCGTATTCGCCTGTACGGGCGTTGTAGCCGAAGTCGCCTTCGCCGTCCTTTACGCGCTGTACCACTACGGCACCTTCCTGACCGGCATTCTCGACGATCTGACGGAGGGGCTCTTCGATGGCGCGGAGCACGATGTGGATACCGGTAGTCTCGTCGTCGTTGGCACCCTTGAGGTTTTCAAGGAGCTTGGTGCAACGGATATAGGCTACACCGCCACCGGGTACGATACCTTCGGCGATAGCAGCACGGGTAGCGCTGAGAGCGTCGTCGACGCGGTCTTTCTTTTCCTTCATCTCAACCTCAGAGGGAGCGCCTATATGGAGCACGGCAACACCGCCGGCAAGTTTGGCGAGACGTTCCTGAAGTTTCTCGCGGTCATAGTCTGACTTGGTCTGCTCGATCTGAGTCTTGATCATAGCGACGCGGGCTGCGATGGCATCCTTGTCGCCGGCACCGTTTACGATGGTGGTAGATTCCTTGTTGACGTCGATTTTCTCGGCGCGGCCAAGCATCTGGATGTTGGCCTGATCGAGCTTCATGCCCTTTTCCTCGGAGATAACCGTGCCACCGGTGAGCACTGCGATGTCCTCGAGCATTTCCTTGCGGCGGTCGCCGAATCCGGGAGCCTTCACGGCGCATACCTTGAGCGAGCCGCGGAGACGGTTGACTACGAGAGTGGCGAGAGCTTCCTGATCAACGTCCTCGGCGATGATGAGGAGAGGACGGCCGCTCTGTGCGGTAGCCTCGAGCACGGGGAGCATATCCTTGAGGTTGGAGATCTTCTTGTCGTAGATGAGGATGTAGGGCGATTCCATCTCGCAGTCCATCTTCTCGGTGTTGGTCACGAAGTAAGGCGAGATATAACCGCGGTCAAACTGCATACCTTCCACGATATCCACCGTGGTCTCGGTGCCCTTGGCCTCGTCGACAGTGATTACACCTTCTTTCTTGACCTTGCGCATGGCTTCGGCGATAAGAGCGCCGATAGCCTCGTCGTTGTTGGCCGAGATGCGAGCCACGTCCTCGATCTTCTTGAAATCGTCGCCTACTTCCTGACTCATGTTGCGGATGCCTTCGACCACAACCGAAACTGCACGGTCAATACCGCGCTTGATGTCCATGGGGTTGGCACCTGCGGCCACGTTCTTGAGGCCGACATTGATGATCGACTGGGCGAGCACGGTGGCGGTGGTGGTACCGTCGCCGGCATCGTCGCCGGTCTTGGAGGCCACTTCCTTCACGAGCTGTGCGCCCATGTTCTGGAAAGCATCCTCGAGTTCCACTTCACGGGCAACCGACACACCGTCTTTGGTGATGTGGGGAGCGCCGAATTTCTTTTCGATAATCACGTTGCGGCCTTTGGGACCGAGGGTGACCTTGACGGCATCGGCAAGAGCGTCGACGCCTTTCTTGAGCTCTTCACGAGCCTTGATGTCAAATTTTATTTCTTTAGCCATGATGACTGATGTTTAGATTGATGATTGATGGGATTGAATAAAAGCCGAAGCGTATCAGCCGAGGATAGCGAGAATGTCGCTCTGGCGCATGATGAGATACTTGTTGCCTTCAAGCTCGATTTCGGTGCCGGCATATTTGCCGTAAAGCACGTTGTCGCCTTTCTTGACTACCATTTCTTCGTCTTTCGTGCCGTTGCCGGTGGCGAGCACTGTGCCGCGGAGAGGTTTTTCTTTGGCCGAATCAGGGATAATGATACCCGACATGGTCACTTCTTCAACGGGAGTGGGCTCGATAAGCACACGGTCAGCTAAGGGTTGAATATTCATGATAATATGTATTGATGTTATAATTATATGTTAGTTCTGCAAATGTATCTGCATAAATCGTGCCACTGTGGCAGTCTCTGCCTTTTTGTCAGTATTCAAACGCGTGCGGCGGCCTTATTGTTCATCTGCCGGCAATGCGCTCTCTACCACGCGGTGAGCCTCGTCCATCACTCGGGCTATGTCGTGCTCGTCGGCAGGGGGGGCGATGGGTTTATGGATGGTGAGGTGTATGTGGCCGGGATTGCACAGCTTGCGGAACCGCGGCTGCACGGCAAACGCTCCGTCGATGGTCACAGGCACGATGGGGAGCTTGAATTCCATCGCCAGCTTGAACGCGCCTTTCTTGAAGCGGCGCATCTTGCCGTCCCATGTGCGCGCACCTTCGGGAAACACCACGAGCGACATGCCGCCGCTGAGCCGGCTTTCGGCCTCGGTCATGGTGTGGCGCGTGGCGCTCACCGACGAGTTGTCAACGAATATCTGCCCTGATTTCTCGCATGCCCATCCCACCACAGGCAGCTTGCGAAGCTCCTGCTTCATCATCCAGCGGAAATTATGACCGAGGTAGCCGTAGATCGAGAAGATATCGTAGGCGCTCTGGTGATTGGGGGTAAATACGTAGGAAGTGGAGGGATCGATGTTTTCGTGACCCTGCGAGGTTACTTTCACGAAAGCGAGCCAGCAGAATACGCGTCCCCACAATATTTCGGGGTAATATCCCATCACGCGCCCGAATCCGAGCGCACAGCCTGTCACGGTGATGAGTGCGATGATGACGGTGAACGCTATGAGAAGCGGCCACATGATAAGTACCTGATAGATGCGGTAAAGGGCGATAAGCATTGTGTAGATTATTGAGGTGTGAAACAAGGTTTAAGATTCTTTGTTGACTTCGGTGGAGGAGGGGGAGGGCCCGGCGCTCTTGGTGCGCGGCAGCAGAAGGTCGACCAGCCACAGCAGCACAAGTATGGCTCCGAGAGCGAGATTGATGTAGCGAAGCATTACCTCGGGCTCGGGGTCAAGGGCTTGGTCGAGGCGGGAGGCGGTGTGGCGTCCGGTAGCGGCAGGATCTATCGACGAAAGAGTGCGTTTCCATACAATCGTTCCGTCGCGGACATACACGAGTGCGGCCGACCCGCGCGCGAGTTCCTTTATGAGATTGGGCTCGACGCGATATATATCATAAGAAGCCATCGATATATCCATCCACCGCGCTATGGCTGCCGAGTCGCCGGCTGTGAATGCGGTGAGCGTGCCTCCGCGCTCGGTGATGTAGTCATTCAGGTCGTTGATAAGGTTGGTAAACGACAGGTCGACTTCCGAAGGCTGAGGCAGGGTGACTAAAAACTGCTCGTCAAGGGGCGTCTCTCCGTCGGGTGCGAGAATGTCGGGGAGAATATCGGCACCGTCGACCATCACAGCCATGCCGTCGTCGATCGATTCCGAGCCGCTCACGAGCTGCCGCTCCACGAAAGTCCATGTGGAATCGGGAAGTTCATCGGCGGTAAAGGAGCGCGATTCGTCGCCGCGTGAGTATATGAACACGTATTCCGTGTCATTCTCTTCAGGGTTTTCTTCGTCGTCAGCTGCCATAAGCGAGGTGCCGGGGCTGAAACGGCGGAAATCCACGAGCGGCTGAATGTTATAGCCTATCAGGGCGATGATCAGGATGTAGAACGTGAGCACGCCTCCTGCTATCCACTGGGTATGGGGAGTATAGAGCGGACTGACGCGGGTGTTGACCACCAGCAGATATATCAGGGCGGCGGTAAGGAAAATGTTTTTGACAAACGTGCCTGTATTGGATACTTTCACGAGATCGCCGAAGCATCCGCAGTCGGCCACGGGCGAAGCCACGGCGATATACAGCGACAGCGGGAGCATGGCCGCCATGCATAGCAGCAGAGCTATCACCGAAACCCTGCGGTAGGTGCCGGCAAGCAGAAGCGCTCCCCACACGAATTCCCATGCCGAGAGCAGAAACGTGACGCTCGTCACCAGAGCGCGGGGAATGTCGAGACCCCACACGTCGAGATATTCCGAAATCTTGTAGACCGTGCCCCACGGGTCGACAGCCTTGGCCCATCCCGAAATGATGAACGTGGCTCCTACGGCCAGACGCAGTATCACTACTGCGACCGTGGTGATGCGGCGGCGCAGGATATCGTTATTCCTCTCCATCGGTGAGCTTGATGATGGCGAAGATGGCATAGTTGATTATATCCATCAGATTGGAGTCGATACCCTCCGAAATTATTGTCTCGCCGTCGTTGTTTTCGATCTGCTTGATGCGCTGTATTTTTGTCAATATAAGGTCAGTGTAAGATATTACTCTCATGTCGCGCCATGCGTCGCCGTAGTCGTGGGTCTTGGCGGCCATGAGCTCGAGAGTGACGCGCGCGTACCGGTCGTAATGGCCCAGTGCTTCCACCGGAGTGATGTCGGCGCTGTCGGCATAACCGAGCCGGAGCTGAATGAGGCCGATAATTCCGTAGTTGACCAGAGCCATGAACTCGGGCAGGATACCTTCGTTGATCATCGCCGTGTCGGTCTCGAGCGTGCGTATCCGCTTTGCTTTTATAAAAAGCTGGTCGGTGATCGACATGGGTCGCATGATGCGCCATGACGCGCCGTAGTCAGTGAGCTTCTTGGCAAAAATGCCGCGGCATAGGGCTATGGCCTGCGAGGCATGGGTTATGGTGTAGGATTCCTGCATGGTGGTGTGTGGGCGATATTCTAATGGAGAGAAACGTGAACTATTAAAAATTTGCAGTTACAAAATTATCAAAAATACACGGAATAGACAAGCACTGCCCGAAGTTACAGCTTATTCGGACTGAATCCGAATAAGCGCCCGATGTCGCTTTTTCTCATTTCGTCTGTATAAAGAGGGTGAAAAATAGGCTGTTAGGAAAAGCAAACAGAAAAGCCTCGCATTAAACCGTTACTTTAACTGATATATGTAATAAACAATGAGATAATAATTTACATATATAAAGCGAAATAATCACTTTAAGCGAGTGTTAATAACTTTGCAATCTGTTGATATTCAGTATCGTATACAAAACTTGTCAATTCCAAATAAAAAATCGCTTTATTTTTAGAAAAAAAAATATGAATTTTGCATCGAAAAGAAATGAATGTATATACCGAAAAATGAACAACGAAAACTCCCTTAGATGGGAACAATGTCAGCAATTCATTGCCGACAATCTATCGCCCGAGCTGTATAACGCGTGGTTCAAGCCGCTGACGTTTCACAGTTACGAAGACGGAAAATTGGTCATCAATATTCCGTCGCCCTACTTCTATGAGCAGCTTGAGGAGCGTTTTCTCAAGCTGATCGTAGCGGCGCTCACCAAGGTATTCGGGCGCGGCACGCAGCTCTTTTATCACTATAATCAGATCAACAACGAGCCCACCACGGCCGTGACCATGGAGTCGTCGCGCCAGTCGCCGGCAGTGCGTCCGGCTCAAGGGGCGTCGTCCAATCCTTTCCATCAGGAGCCTGTCAAGGAAGTGGATTCGCAGCTGAATCCCTCATATAATTTTGAAAATTACTGCAAGAGCGAGAGCAACAAGGTGGCCGTATCGATAGGCGAGGCAATCGCCGATAACCCTAAGCTCAAGACATTCAACCCGCTCTTTGTGTGCGGCCCTTGCGGCGTGGGCAAGACCCATCTGATTCAGGCTATAGGCGTGCGCATCAAGGAGCATAATCCGCAGGCGCGCGTACTTTATATCACATCGCGACTTTTCCAGAGCCAGTACACCACTGCCGAGCATCAGGGGAAAATCAATGATTTCATTACTTTCTATCAGGGTATCGACGTGCTCATTATCGACGATATTCAGGATCTGATAGGAAAGACCAAGACCCAGAATACCTTCTTCCATATCTTCAATCACCTCAAGCAGAACCAGAAGCAGCTCATCCTGTCGAGCGACTGTCCGCCGGCTCTCATGAAAGGAATGGAGGAGCGCCTGCTGTCGCGATTCAAGGGCGGAACCACCGTGATGATAGAGCGGCCTGACTATGAACTGCGCAAGGACGTGCTCAATATGCGTGCGAGTCAGGACGGATTGAGCCTGCCCCGCGACGTGATGGATTTCATTGCCTCCAATGTCACCGAGAGCATCCGCGAGCTCGAGGGCATTGTCGCCTCGCTGCTGGCCCACGCTACTTATCTCATCAGCTACATCAACAACGATCTTGCCCGTAACGTGCTGG